>NZ_JBHXAS010000068.1:0-27082 GCF_042727425.1 Peribacillus sp. NPDC060253 | reverse complement strand
TATTAAAATATATTATTTAGTTGTAATATTATGTGAAAAATCAATAAATAATATGTATTCTCCTCTACTAGTGATAAAATGCTAGATAGAGAAAATCAAACTCCAACATAGAAAAGGGGAAAATTATGCAAAACTCCAAAGAATCTCAACTACATAGAGGTTTGGAAGAAAGACACATCGCATTAATGTCTCTTGGCGCAGCCATTGGAGTCGGTTTATTTCTCGGCTCGGCATCTGCGATTAAATTAGCCGGCCCAGCCATCATTATTTCCTACGCCATTGGCGGGCTTATGATCTATCTAATCATGCGTGCACTAGGGGAAATGGCGATAAAAAATCCAGTCGCAGGCTCTTTCAGTCGCTATGCAAGCGAATTTGTCGGTCCTCTTGCCGGATATATAACCGGATGGAATTACTGGTTCGTTTGGATTGCCACCTGTATGGCTGAAATTACGGCAGTCGGAATCTATATGCAATTTTGGTTCCCTGATACTCCGCAATGGGCTTGGGCGTTAGCCGCACTTGCCATCATGACAACGATTAACTTTCTTGCTGTAAAAGCATACGGTGAATTGGAGTTTTGGTTTGCCCTAGTTAAAATCGTTACGATCATCCTTATGATTGTCCTTGGCTTCGGAATGATTATTTTTGGACTGGGGAATGGCGGAATCGCGGTCGGATTCGGTAACCTTGTTGAACATGGCGGATTTTTCCCTAATGGGATTTCCGGTGTCATCCTTTCTTTCCAAATGGTCATGTTCGCCTATTTGGGTATTGAAATGCTCGGAGTAACCGCAGGTGAAGTCAAAAATCCTGAAAAATCTTTAAAAAGAGCAATCGATACCGTTTTTTATCGGATTTTACTTTTTTACGTTTTAGCTCTGACAGTCATTTTATCGATCACTCCATGGGATCAAATGAATGGTGAAAACAGCCCATTCGTTATGATGTTTGATAAAATCGGTATACCAGGCGCAGCAGGAATCATTCAGTTTGTCGTACTGACAGCAGCCCTTTCATCTTGTAACAGCGGGATCTTCAGTACAGGGAGAATGTTATTCAACCTAGCGCAGCAAGGTGAATCACCAAAAAGTTTCGAACGTACAACAAAGTCAGGCGTACCTGGCGTTGCTATTATCGTTTCGGCAGTCGTGCTACTTTTCGGTGTTTACCTTAACTATATGGAAGCAGATAAAGTTTTCAGTTACGTTACAAGTGTCGCAACATTCGGTGCACTCTGGACATGGGGAACCATACTTGTTACACAGATTATCTCTAGGCGAAAAATGAGTCCGGGAGAAAAACAAGGCTTAGCTTACAAGATGCCGCTTTTCCCATTCACTTCTTATTTCACGCTCGCCTTTTTAGTGTTCGTTATGGTTGTACTCGGCTTTTCAGCAGATACAAGAATCGCTCTAATCGTTGGTCCGATTTGGATCATCCTGTTGGTAGTCCTGTATTATGTGACCGGTTTGCATAAACGAAATAGATAAATGACCGAGTGCCCAAGCGATATTGGGCACTCTCTTTTTTTAGCCTTTACCTTTTTTCCCTTCTTTTCATGGCCCAAAGGACCACCGCAACCGCCCCGCCTAGAATAACAAGGATAGGCAAGTTTCCTATTATAAAAACAATGATTCCTGAACCCGCTTTAAGTATTAGATTCGCACTCGTTGCGAGTTGTTTCTTCGTTCTCTCCCATGTATTCAATTCCTTATTCTCAATACCTGGTACAACAATTCGGTCCTGAGATAATGTAATTGTAACCGTTGAATACGAGGTCTGGTTTTCAAGATACTTCATTTGTCCAGTCAGCTGCTCTATTTCTTCTTGAACTGCTGCAAGATCGGATGATATTTTCAGCAAATCTTCCGTTTTCTTAGCATCTTGCATGAATGCAAGTAACCTTTCCTCTACAGCCCTCTTTGACTTCAGTCTTGCTTTTAAATCCACAAATTGCTCGGTTACATCCTGGCCTGTCACATTTCTTCCGACCACCTTCGAAGCCTGGCCCTCGCTATCGGAAAGAAAATCCTGAAAATGGGCTTCAGGAACCCGTACAGTGATCGATCCTTCCACCTTTTCTTCATCTTCCCTGTATACATTGGACTCAACGACATATCCGCTATATTCCTCCACCTTGTTCTCAATCTTCATTTGTGCCTTTTCAAGGCTTTTCACCTTCAATTCAAGCTGCGCTTGATGGATGACCTTTCTTTCATTCGTCATCTTCTCTTCTTCCACAACTTTTTCCGGCTCCATTTTTCCAGAAAATGAAGCGTCCATTTTACTGCTCGCCTTTTCATCACTTGATTCTGATGCTGAATCATTTTTTTCATTACTGCTGCATGCCGCAAGCAAAAAGAACAAACTGAAGATAAGCATCATTGTTTTACGGTTCATCTGTATTCCCCCTTTTCTTAATAGTACCGACGAATAATTTGGAAGAAAGTTACACTTCACTATTTTATTATCAGAAATAAAAAAGGAACGCCCCTTGTATTAAGGAGCGTTCTCTTTTGGTGTTTCACGAGTAAATGTTGAAAACTCACAAGTAAATGCTCAAGTTTCACGAGTAAATCCGCTAAACCCACGAGTAAATGCTCAAGTTTCACGAGTAAATCCGCTAAACCCACGAGTAAAGCTCAAGTTTCACGAGTAAATCCGCTAAACTCACGAGTAAAGCACAAGTTTCACGAGTAAATCCGCTAAACTCACGAGTAAACTTCAATTAATTATTGATATTCGTAATTCTGCCTTCAGTTTCCGCCGTGATCTTTCCGCCTTTAAAGGTTTCTTTCACATAGTTAACGAAAGCTTCTAGATCAGCATGGCCAAACACACGCTCTTTTCCTTTCAGGACGGTATAGTTATCTCCGCCGCTTGCCATGAAGTCATTGACGGTCACTGTGTATGTTTCGGTATCCTTGATAGGTGTTCCGTCCGCTTTCTTCAATAAAGTGACTCTTTCCGTGACCGGTTTACTGAAGTCGGCTGTATAACTCAGCCCTGAAATTTGCAAGGTCTTCGGTGCTCCTTCAACGATCCATTGCTGTTGAAGCAACGTTTTCACCTCGGCTCCAGTAAGTTCAAGCTTAACCAATACATTCCCGAAAGGCTGGATTTTAGCTAAATCAGAAAAAGTAACGTCTCCCTTTGGAATATCTGCGCGAATTCCGCCTGGATTCATGAAGGCAAAGTCTGTATTCAAATCTGCCTTCATGGAATCTGCAATTAAATTTCCAAGTCCTGTTTCCTGCGTGTAGGCATTTGCTCTTCCTATTATCTCGCCCGTTGTCCCAAGTGGTGCTTTCAACTCTGGGAACATATCTAAATAGTCGTTAATGAATTTCGTCGTCCCGGCGTCCGGTGTGATGCCATCTTGTGAAACCGTGACGATTTCAGCTGACTTTTTGACAATATCCTTTGTGATAGGATCGATCTCCAGGTCCACATCTTCAAATGCCGTTCCATAAGAGTAAGCTTGTACAATCAATTTATTATCCACATAGTTGTTGACCCTTGCGTGATTATCCCCAGCTAAGATCACATCGACTTCATCATCCACGGTTTTAGCAAGATCCGCCACTTCACCCGTGATGACTCCGTCTTTTTCAGTGCCTGGGTCATGCGAGATGATCACAATGGATTTGACGCCTTTTTCCTTTAACTCATCAACCGCCTTATTTACGGCGGGTGCCTGTTCTATGAATTCCACATTCTTAATGCCATCCGGACTAACCTTTTGAGGTGTGGCGTTCGTGACTACACCTATGAATCCAATATCAACCCCGCCTACCTTTTTTATGACGTAAGGGTCCAAAATAGGTTTTTTCGTGTCTTTATATACGACATTGGCCACCACATACGGGAAATTCAATTTATCGAATACTACATCCGAGGTAGGCGACTTACCGCCATTGATTTGAGCCATCAGGGTTTCTACCCCTTTATCAAACTCATGGTTCCCGACAGTTCCGACGTCGAATTTCATATCATTCAAAAACTGAAGCGTCGGTTTGTCCTGGATCAAAGAGGAAACGGGAGCACTTGCCCCGACAGCATCCCCCGCTGATAGTAACAGTGTATGATCAGGGTTTTCTGCTTTGCGCTGCTTTAAATGTGCAGCTAAATAATCGGCCCTCCCCTGTTTGACACCGCCAAAACCAGAAGTAGTATCAAGCTGGCCGTGGAGATCATTGATTCCAAGCAATTGCACCTTAACGTTTTCTTTGCCAAGATTGAATTTATAAATACCAAAGCCTTTATCATCTTGTTTACCCGTATATGTAATCGGGCTGTCTTCATTTAAATATTCCGCTCCCTTTGGTGATGATGTAAAAGTAACATTCACCTTGCCTGAAATCGGGGCGATCGACCAGTTATTATCAGCGGTTGGATTGATCTCCTTTTCTTGTGTAATGTAATCCATCAGGATCTGGCGATTTTCATCCGCAGAGTCCACTATGTACTCACTGCCCTTGACTCCCGGGAAGTTTCCTCCGCCCGAGGCACGGTAATTATTCGTCACGACGATGAAGTCCTGATTCGGATCAACTGGTTTGCCATTGTATTTTAAATCGGCAATCCTGCTTGAGTCAGACACTTTGATCCCTTTTTCATCATAGCGCGGAGCCTTAGTGACATCGATTTGATACGTAACGCCGTCAATGACATCAAAATTATAGACGGCAAACTTTCCATTAAGCAATTCTTGTTCCTCAGTCTTGGCAGGATCAATTTTATTATATTTCCCTGCAGACATCTCAAGCCATTCTTTTACAACGGATCCTTTGATCTTGATTGCCTTCAAGGTATTATCGTATAAATATAAATCGCCGGCACTGCGAATGGTCAAACCGCCTTTTTTGATTTCGGTGAACTCTTCAACTCCATTGCGACCCGCTTTGAAAGGCGCTCCTACAGAGAGAATAGGCAAGTCTTTGTATTCAGGACGGTTGCTTTGGATGTATTTCTCTACATACCATTTCTGTGCGCTCGTCACGACTTGTATAGAAGGATCATCTTGTACAAGGGCGAAGTAACTATGAATGGGTGCTGTAGTCGTTCCAATTGGTGTATTAACATACTTGATCGTTCCTTCGTGATCCTTTTTAACGGCTTTGACGACAGCTGCATCTTCAGCCGCTTTTATCCCTGTTACTTTGTCGTTGATTGCCCGTGTTGATGAATCGGAATGTACGACTTTCCATTTCCCCTTGATATTCTGGATATCAAGATCGATGATCCCTAGATTACTGCCGCCATACCCTGCTTGAACGGCTGGTACACCATTTATAGTGCCCTTTTTATTATCCACCCCTTTAAGGACATTGCCTTGACTATCTTTAAATAGACTGTCTAAAGACGCTTCATCTTGTGCCGGAAAGACTTTATGTGTATGTGAGAACGTGATGGCATCGATTCCGGATACTTTACTTAATGAATAGATGACATCCTCAGTATTTTTGGTGTCGCCATTAAACCCGGAATGTGTCAGAGCCACAATGACATCTGCGCCCTTTTTCTTCATTTCAGGTACATATTTATTTGCAGTCGTGATGATTTCTTTTGTAATGACTTTACCTTCAAGATTTGCTTTATCCCAATCCATGATTTGTGGTGGAGCGAATCCGATGTAGCCTATTTTTACTGACTTTTCATTTCCATTGATGTCTTTTACCTTCTTAGTGACGATTTTATAAGGCGTATATTTATTTTTATCATTCTTTGGATTGTTGTCTTTATCTTTTTTATAAACATTGGCATTGACATAAGGGAAGTTCGCATCGTTGATGGCTTCGTCTAAATAAGATAAACCATAATTGAATTCGTGATTGCCGAATGTGGCCACATCATAATCAAGCAAGTTCATCGCTTTATAGACAGGGTGGACCTCCCCTTTTTTCAGTGGTGCTATATTCGCTTTGTAAGTACCTAACGGCGTTCCTTGAATAAGGTCGCCATTATCTACTAAAACACTATTTTTCACTTCATTTCGCGCTTGTTTGATTAATGTTGCCGTCCTTGAAAAGCCGACGGAGTCCGATACGGCATCTTTATAATAATCATAGCTTACTAGATTAGTGTGTATATCCGTCGTTTCCATGATCCTTAATTCAAACGGAGCATCTGAAACGGGGGTTGCCAGGCTGTTTCCGAAGCTACTCGTATTTCCGTTATACTTGGAGACCACCGATATTTTGACCCAATAACCCGATTTGTACGAGTTGAAGTATGCAGAGAACTTTTGGGCTGATTTAATATCCGTCTCGACAGCTGACTGTGAAATGACCTTTGTCCCATTCATTAGCTGGAACACAACAGTTTCATTTCCCTTGTTCCCCTTTTTCGGCGTGACCGTTACAGTTGCTTTTGTGCCGTTTGTGTAATTGACAGTAGGGGCTGAAATAATAAATGGTTTAGTCGTGACCGGTTTCTTGTTAGTCTCTTTTGCGGAGGTCTCCCCCGGTGTGGTAAATGGTGCGGTTATCAAACTTACAGCAAGAAGCGGGGCAAGCATTTTTTTAATATGCATCTTGGACATACTTCACAACCCTTCTATTTTTTGTAAAATGCTAGAATAATATACCATAATTTTGTCGAAAACGCGTCACGATTTACCGTAATAGTAAGTTTTTTCCTCCGTTGTTCAAACATCTAAATCATACCCCCTATAAATATTTTGATTTTTCAATGTTTTCATTCTATAGCATGTCAACACTAAGTCATATTAATTTTATTGATCGGCTAAATTTCACCCCCTGCTTGTCCCCTTTCTTTGAAAAAACTGCCCTTTCAAAATAAAAAACCGGTATAGCAAGTTGCATTACCAGTTTTAAAAGCATAAAACCTATAAATCCCGATCTATTAAACTGGCTGAAACCGGTTTGATCCCCATCTCCCTCGACCAGATGGACAGCTGGCCTATATGATGAATTTCGTGGGCTATCAGGTGGTGCAGGATCCTGCCTTTTTCGTATGTCCCCTCCATCCAAGATGGCTGAATCATTCCATTCTCATCTTCAAAGGAATGCGAGTTCAAATATTCCATGACTTCAAAATGATAGCGCTCAGATAGCTCTTCTACTTTCTCGATCGTATCATAAGCGTCTAAATCAATTCCGAGATCCGGTTTCCCTTGTATAGCCCGGATCCAGCTGTATTCAACATCGATAATGTGAGCGAGCGTCCTTAAAACATCGCCCACCCCGCCCGTACGTTTCCGTTTAAGGTCTTCACTCGATACGGACCGGCACCATTCGAACCATTCACTTCGCACCTGCCAGTTATAAGTGAATAAGGTCAACATCCCATCCCCCCTAATTCTCCCCGTCGTCAGCACTGCAGCTTGTATGAGTAATAATCCTGCCGTTGAATGGTTTTGAATCCGCAAGATTCATAGAGTCTTAAAGCATGAGCATTCGTTGCCTCGACTTCAAGAAAAATATCATATCCAGGTTGACATTGTTCGGCTACGATCTTTTTCAGTACCTTTGTGCCAAGTCCACTTCCCTGGTATTTAGGAAAAATGGAAAATCCATAAATCCACGCTTCCCGACCAGAGTGATCAACACGGATTTTCCCTACCGCTCGGCCATCTTTTTCAATGATCATGGTTTTCAGGGTAGCCTCATAAAGAATACGCTGATAATAATCCCTCGCCTCTTTTTCCGTGAATTGGAAACACTGAATATCAAGCTGAATTTCCGTTTCTTCATCACCACTCCGTGAAGGGCGAACGACTGCATCCTCATAATCATCCAGCTCCGTTTGAGACCATTTCATTTGAAACTCAGAAAAAGCAAACTCACATGGCAGCTGCTTCAAAAATCCTTTCCCTGAATGAGAATGAGCAGGTGAATTCAAAATGATCAACTTGTAATCCCGCTGCATGGCATTCCTCATAGCGTCGTCCATCAGTTTAGTAAAAATGCCTTGCCTCCTAAAATCAGGATGTACCATTCCGCACATCTCCACTTTGCTTCCAAATTCGTACAGTCCAAGAAAACCAACAAGTTTCAATCCCTCATAGTGAAGATAATCATTCTTATTCACACCATTTCGACTGCGAAGTGTCTCCCAGTTCAGCTTTAATGTAAAATCTCCCCGTTCACATTCTTGTTGTAGAATTCGAATATCCTCCAGCTGTTTTTCATTCAAAATTCCCACCCCTTTTCCATACTATCAGTTTATTACCAAATAATGAGAAAAGCAGCACCCTTTATTAGGATACTGCCAACTTTCCATAATTTATTTAAGAATGTTGTTTTTTTAAAAGTATTTTCACTTTAATCCATAAAACTAAAAACGTACAGGAGGAGGATTTCCTATCTAATTCCATTGACGGATGAATTATAGTAGTAAAATGATTCCAATTGACGATTATTTTTTACCTATTTTATGGTATATTCCAAATAATGGATTACTCATTTTTTCATTTGACTAAAAAGGAGGAATGTAATAGGTTAAAATTACCATTGTGTCGATTTTTTTATACCCGAATTCCGGACCCTTTTTTGAATAGAATCCGAAACTCGGTTTTTACTACCTAGCACATAACGTCCTGAGGTTATCGTTTCGTTTTATGAGCGGACTTTTTTAAGTTCTCAACGTCCGTTGTCAGTTCTTTTAATTGTTTACCGAAGCGGAAGAGCAAAAACATAGAAACGACGAATGGATAGCCAAATTCGCTAACTAATGACACCCACACAGTAGCATCCTCAATCATCATCCTCTTCACCCCTTTTCTTGTATCTGATATCTAAAGTGAAACTTGTTTAGAAAAATCAATCTAGCACTATTGATTTATAGATAAAAGAACAAATGTTCGTATATAATTGATTTATTCCACTTGTCCATCACTTTATTAATTAAAGGAGGGATAGCAATGAACCAATTAACCGCTCATTTCTTTTCTCATTCATTGGAATTTTTACAGCAACAGTACTCATCTTTCTTTGAACAACCGATCATTCAAGTATTTTTACAGAACCCAGAGCATATGAAGATTCTCAGAGAGACTCTTGATTCCCCTTCTTCTCACAACATTTATCATCTCAACGAGACTTTCAAAATTTTCTATTACCGGGCAAAGGTTTACAAATACATGTGCTCCCTAATTTACTTTTTCTCCGTTGATTTTGATAAAAGGGCACGGAAGCAGCGGGAACGCTATCGAATGGTACTGGATGCAGCGCCGAGGGATACTGGCGGAGTGATTGATCGAATCGGAACTTTGGACCTTCAACTTGAAAATATGGGTGAAACGAATGAACTCTCCTCACACATAAGTGATGAAGAAATGATAAAAGCCCTGAAGAACTTAACCACCAAACAAAACCTGGTGTTGACCATGATCTTTTCATACGGCCTATCCAACAAGGAAATTGCTGCATATTTCCATGAGTCGCCACAGAATATCTCAAGTATCCGTAAACAAGCTCTCAAAAAACTTCGAAAACACTATATGGATGAGGTATATGCTAGAAAGGAGAAAAGCCATTGTGGATAAAAAACTCTCAAAAGAGGAATTGTTGAATCTAATTGATTCTTTGAATCCTAAAATAAAAAAATCGTTATTAAACACAAACTATCAAGACCGGAATGACCTGGAACAAGAAATTAAGCTCAAAATCATCGAGTCATATGAAAAAATTGCTGCAATCGAGGCTCCTAATTTCGAAGAGTTCCTTACTGAATTCTTGACTAAGCAAAAATAATAAAAAAAGTACCAAGTCCAGAACATGCTGGACTTGGTACTTTTTTTATGAAAAATATTCGTTTATCAGTATGATGGATTCAATGTCAGCTTATCCCCTTTTGGATCGGCTAATACGGTTTTGTGATAAGTACCTTCTGCCCAATCATCAAGCTGATCGTGGTACCATTCGCTTTTAACGTTACCCGATTGGCCCGGGCCAACGAGGTGATAGGCCTGACTCATGTCGGATAGGTCGATGACAAATCTCCAGGAGCCCCCATGATTAACGGTTCCGTCATCTAAAAATGCCGCTGCCTGTACGGTGACACTGCTGCCGCCGACCGGCAATCCACCGCCGCTGTTAAACAATAGATTTAACGGGGTGACACTCGATAGCGGGTGGTTAAACCTTACCTGATGATAGTCTCCCCATTCCCAATCAGCTATATCGTCACCTTGTGATTCTTCCAGTTCCCCTAACGTCTCCTGCAACGACTTTGCGAGTACCTGTTCTAGTCCGCCTGCCTCTTCAATCCAAGGACCTGGCTTTCCGTCCAGTGCCCGTCTCAGCAGTTCATCGACTGCAGAACGTCTTCCATTAAAGAGGTTGAGGGTCTCCTCAAGTATTTCTTCTGTAAGCAGGACTTCCCCTATTTTTTTCATCCAGACATTAAATATCATCGGTGCCGCTTCATCAACAGAGTCAATCTGATTCCATTTCTTCAGAATCCTTAGAGCCTGGTCTTCCTGTTTACCCGATGAGCCTTTCAATACCTCCAGGAATTGAGGGACAAACTCCTTAGCTTGCAGATTCACCTGATCCATCTGCAGACTTTGCATATCCTCTGCCGTAAGCTTTTTATTGGCCTTTAAAAACTCCTGTATCCTCATCTGACGGTAAGGCTGTGCCCAGTTATTGCTGATGTGGTACGGGTAATCATCTGAGATGACTTTATTATTGGCTGTCGAAATGAACCCTTCTTTTGGATTGATCGTTTTTGGAAGTTCATCAAATGGAATATAGCCCTTCCATTCATATTCATCTGTCCATCCAGGTACAGGCAGCATACTATCTCCTTTTTTCCGGATTGGGATCTTGCCGTTCGCCTTATAGGCAATGGTCCCATCGACCGAGGCAAAGACGAAATTCTGTGCCGGCGTTTCAAATTTCAGTAGTGCCTTTTCGAAATCTTTCCAGTTTGCCGCTTTATTCATATTCAATACGGCTTCAAGCTCGGCAGATGGATCAAGTGCCGTCCACCTTAATGCAAGCACAGTATCTTTTCCGCTTTTGCCGGCAAACTCGGAGACAACCGGTCCATGGCGGGTAACCGTCACTTTATAGTCAAGTGTCTTCCCATCCTTCACCTTGATCGGTTCGTCCAAGATTTTTGCTTTTTTCCATTTATCTTTGAAGGCAAATTCCATCTCATTTTCCGGGTTTCTCTTTTCAATAAACAGATCCTGGACATCCGGACCTGTATTGGTCACACCCCAAGCGATCTTTTCGTTATGACCAAGAATAATTCCCGGAACCCCGGCAAAGATAACACCGCTCACATTGACTGACGGGGCCTCCAAATGCATTTGATACCAAACGGACGGTGTAGCTAACCCTAGATGAGGATCGTCTGCCAAAAGCGGCTGACCGGAATCCGTTTTCTTACCCGATACAACCCAGTTATTGCTGCCATTGAATTCATAAGGAATAACGGCCCCAGCGAAACTTTTTTCAATATCCAGTTCTTCCTTACTTATAATATAAGGAGCGTTCTTTGGATAATTCGGGAATAAATCATACGCTTTTTCCTTTGGGAAAGTTTGCAGCAAATACTGTCTAAACGCCTGATCTTCCCAGTTCCCGCCTAAATCAAAAGCCATATATTTACCGATGGTGAGCGAATCGACGGGTGTCCATGGCTCTGGTTCGTATCCAAGTAAAGTGAACTCGACCGGCCATTTTCCATTCTCCTTCAATTCATCGATATAAAGATTGACCCCTTCTGCAAATACATCCAAGGCTTCTTTCCCGTCACTTGTATATTCTGCATAGGAGGCCTCAGCTGCCCGCCTCAACCCAAGTGTGCGGAAATATTTATCATTCTTGACGGTTTTCTCACCAATCACTTCACTCAATCTTCCTGACGCCTGACGCCTGCTTAAATCCAATTGAAATAAACGGTCTTGTGCTTGGATGTACCCTTGTGCTAAATATAAATCATGTTCATTTGCAGCGTTAATATGAGGGACACCACTGGAATCCCTCACAACTGTAACCGCTTCCAAAAGACCTGGAAGCGATATTTCCCCCTTTGTTTCCGGCAAGGGTCTTGATAGAAATACATTTGCTGCAATCAAGACAGACAGCAAAAGTAAAATCAGGATTCCAAAACTCCATAGTGCACGTTTTCTCCACTTCCGTTTTGGTTTTTGCTGGGGCACGGCAACTTCCATCAATTCATCTCCCTTTCCCTATAAAACTCTCTCTCTCTAACTTTCTACTTAAGGTATTCCGCATTTCATCCCAGCTTTCCTACCAACTTCCCAACTTTCTCTCTTTTCCCCAAGTATCATAGCGATTTTTTGATTTTCCTGAAGTGAGGATTAAATTATTATCACGATTCCCTATAAACGTTAATCGATACAAAAACACCGATACTATGTATCGATGTTAGGGGAAGGTCAGCTATTTTTAATTATGTATTCAATCACTTTATCTACATCATCGGAATAAAAAAGGGCCTTATCAAAGTCATGGGCCGCCTTCGTCTCGGCTTCCATGTATTCAACCATGGAAAGTAAACCAAAGAGCCTCTTCCATTTATGGTTTTTCTCCAGAAGTTTTCTTTCCCTTTTTATATCCTCTGGTATGAATTCGTTGATGATAAAACAAGGGTCAGAAAATGCGGGGTACAAAAAATGGTCGTTCAAGTTTCGTAATTTTTCTTGATCCCATTCCACCCTGACCAAATCCGATATGACCGTCACATTTTGGACCGAGTCGAGGATGCGCTTTGACAGTGCATCATATTCTTCGTCTTCCAATCCGTTATCTGTCATGATTCCTATACAATACCATTTTTCATCCGGTTCCAGATCATCATTTTTCTTCTTAAAAAACACTCTTCATCCACCTTCCTTTAAGCCTTATATGACTCATCTGTTTGAGAGTTGTTTCTGTATGTGTCTCACCATTCACGTTTTTTCCATTCGTCACAAGGGCGGGGTATGTGCAACATGCTCTTTCCGCCATTTCACTATACCATGAAGAAATATCATTAGGATGATAAAAGGATAAAACTCAAACTCCATAAATACTTCGTCATACAAAAAAAGATATCCTGAAAAAGGATACCTCCATCATATTGGTTGAATTGCCAGTCCTCTCTGTTTAAAGAGGTATTCCATAGCCTGCGCGAAGGATAGAAAAGCTTCTACCTGGTTAGCAAAATCTAATTTTTCAATTTGTTTCACCACATCGGGAGTGAAACCGACGAACATCGTTTCCGTTCCCATCAACGACAGTGCCCCCACCAATTGATCGAGCAGGGAAAGTACATTACTTTCCTTCGTAAAGATAATGCCGGAGAAATCCATGATCAATACTTCCGCATGAAAATCTGCACATTTTTGCAGCACCGTCGATTGCATCGACTCCATTCTCCAATCATCAATGCGCCCGATCAACGGTATAAGCAGGACATCCTTTAAAAAAGTCTGAACGATCGGAGTTGCCAATTCTTCCATGACTTCTTGGTTTTCTTTTATCTTCTTCAAAGAATCCTTTGCCGCTTTTGCCATTTGTTTATAATGATTCACATAACTAATACTCACACAATGAATGTATTGGTCAAGGATTGCATCAATTATCGAACTTGCCTTTAGCAAAATTTCAATCGAGTAATAACGGTTGCTTACCTCTTCTTCAATGAAACTCCAGAAAAGGTTACGCACCAGCTGAGCTTCCCCGATATTCTTATCTAAAGGAACGCCCATATCCACGATGCGCTTTCCAATTGTCATGCCCGTTACTTTCATACTTTCCATCGCTTGTTCCTTACCATGAATCAAAGCATCTGCATGAATTTGAATGAGCTGTGACCTTACCTCTTTACTTGTTTCAAAATCAAGGAGTGGGTCCTCTTCTTCAAACAACTCGATATGTTCCACTAAAATATATTTGAATTTTTCAATTTTTTCACCGATCATTCTTAATTCTTCCATGTAAACCTCCCATACAGGGCTTTTATCACATTTTATCAAACTATTAATGATTAAGGATATAAATTCCTTCTATTACCAATATGATAATAGACGTTTACCCTTTTCTTAAAAAGGGTAAACGATATATGACTTGGAGGGATTACCATGAAAAAAGATCAACAAGACTTTGAATCAGAAAACATGAGCGATTTAGTCGAACTGATAAACAGTAAAAATAACAGCCGCAGGATATTGGATGTACTACGGCGTAATAAAAAGGATAAAGGTAAAAGCAAAGATAAAAAATGAAAAAGCCCAGTCCAACATGGCCTGGGTTTTTGAATGGATAAAATAAAAGAGCTGAATTCGTTTTTTAAACAAACTCAGCTCTTCCGCCATTATTTACTGTTTGACACTATCTTTTTCTCCGAATTTCCTTCACATGGTTTCCCTCGGTAGTTATATAGACTGTTTCATCAATTTTGTATGTTAAATAACGGTCACAATCTATTTCCAACGTTTTCCCATTGCTGAACTTCATTGCGCAATTGGAACCCTCTTCGGTTTCCGTCACATCAATGACTTTGTTCGTCTTAAAACCGACCGCCTTGCCATCGGAGAAATGAGGATAGTATTTTTCAACAATCTCCACTTTTTCCAACCTGCCCGGACTTGTTAAGTATACAACGAATAATATAATTAAAACGGCTATTAACCCAACGAGAATTACTGCTTTTCGTTTCACTCTATCTATTAACCTCTTCTCTTATCAATCTATTATTCAATATCCATTTTCACTAGATTATATTCAGGATTCCAGAAAATCATGATAGAAAAGATCATTTTATTTAGCGATTTTCACTTTTTCAACCATCATTGCACAAATAGCCGCCAGAACGATTAGAATGGATACAGCCGAGATGACCCCTCCCCAGCCGAACCTCATCAGAAATAAACCGCCTGATGCCCCAATGACACTAGACCCAGCATAGTAAAATAGTAGATATAAAGAGGATGCCTGTGCCTTTTCACTTTTTTCGGCTAAACTCCCAACCCAGCTGCTCGCAATTGAATGAGCTCCAAAAAAGCCAAATGTAAACAGGGCAAGCCCGATTATTTTCAGCATAAGCGGATCCAATAACGTTAAAAGGGCACCCACTAGCATGATTGCGATTCCAGAAAGAAGAACGAGCCTCCGACTATATTGATCCGCAAGCTTCCCCATCCATGTAGAACTAAATGTTCCAACAAGATAAATAATGAAAATGAAGCCGATCAATGTCTGTGATAAATGATATGGCGGTCCCATTAATGGTATACCCACAAAGTTATAAACCGTAACAAACGAGCCCATTAATAGGAAAGCCATACCGAATAAGAGTACTAGTCTGCTATTCCTTAAGTTATTAATCAGAGATGTTTTTATTCTCGATACTGAGACTCCTACGCGGACAGCATGATGCGAAGGAGGAAGCATCCACCAAAAAGCCAGACTGATGGCCAAACTTAAAGCTCCAAGGCTGCCAATCGCTATGTTCCATGAGAAGTGATCAGTCAGGACCCCTACAATCAGCCTGCCAGCCAATCCTCCAATGCTCGAACCACTCACGTAAATTCCCATCACATAGCCCAGACTTTTCGGATGAAATTCTTCATTGATGTAGGCCATGGCTATTGCCGGGAATCCAGCAAGCACAGCTCCTTGAATCGCTCGTATTGCAATCAGGATGTATAAGTCATCATGGATGAAGCTGACACATATGGATAACAAAGCAGACAACGTGAGCGCTGTCCCCATTATTTTTTTCCTATCGATATTTTCAGAGAAAAAGGAAACAAGCAATAAACATATGGCAAGCGTTCCTGTTGCAAAAGATAATGTCAGACTTGCCATTGCCGGAGAAACGCCGAATTGCTTGGCGAATACCGGAATGACCGGTTGCGTGCTATATAGATCGGCAAACGTTACAAAGCTGCCAAGAAATAAAGCCAAGATTGTCTTCCTGAATGATTTACCAGCTGGCTCAATATAATTCACGTTAATTCAGACCCTTCACTTTTAAACTTTTCCCCTATGTTAATACGAACTGACTAAGTTGTCTATTTCACCACTTTTGTCCAAAGGGGAGTTTCGTTCCAGCAATTTATAAAAAAAACCTTCACTGCACGGAGTGAAGGGTTTTTCATTAATATGACCGTTTATCATTCCGCTCACTTTTTTTAAGAAGCCAATATACAGGCATACCTATAATGAGGATGATCACCGAGTACAGGGCATTTAAAGGTGTTTGGATTAATGTGCTTAAAACAATATATATTGCACCAGCAATCGCCACGATGGGAATCAATGGGTAGAATGGTACTTTATACGTTTTCGCATCCGGATCTTTCTTCCGTAAGATAAAGACCGCAAAGAAGGCTAATCCATAAAAACAGAAGACAGAGAAGACGGCCATATTGGTAAGTTTGTCAGGGTCTGTTGCAACCATCATGATGATTGCAATGATCACTTGTAATATCGTCGCATTTATTGGCGTTTTAAACTTGGGCGATATTTTCCCGATTTGTTTATGGCCAGGCATCATTTTATCATTCGCCATCGCAAATGTTATGCGCGGAAAGGTCAGAAGCTTTCCGTTCAAGCAACCGAAGATTGAAATCGCTATTCCGATTGATATCAATTTCCCGCCCAATTCACCAAATAGAAGCGTTGCCGCAACATTCGCTGCATTCGTACCATGAGCTATGACTCCCTCTGCTCCCAATACATGAAGCATGGCAAGGTTTACAGCTAAGTAAGCGACCATGACCACGACTAAGCCCGTTATGATTGCTCTCGGCAACGTTTTCTGCGGGTTTTTCATTTCTCCTGCCATGAAGCCGACATTCATCCAGCCATCATACGCCCAGAGCGTAGCCAAAATCGCACCGGCCATACTGATTTTCATTGAACCTTCACTGTTGATATTGAATACAGGCATATCACCTTGTGCGATACCGAACACTGCTATGAAAATGATGGGGATCAATTTAGCAACGGTCGATATGGTTTGTATCATACCGCCGTATTTTGTCCCCAGCAGGTTCATCCCTGCTATAAATACAATCGTAAGAATTCCTATTGCCAAAGTGTAGTCTGAAGCGATATTAAATATTCCTGCGACTAATAACCCGAAGTATAAACTGAGTGCACCCATGACTGCAGGTCCATATACCAATGTTTGAACCCAGCCGCATAGGAATCCCCATGCTTTTCCATACACTTCTTCCATATAAACATATAAGCCTCCCGTTTTAGGAATCCGTGTACTCACTTCCGCAATCGTCAATCCGCTTGCCAGGGTAATTAGACCACCTATCAACCAAGCCAACAAGCCCATGGTTGAATTACCGCTTAACTCAAGCACGTCACCAGGTCTCATGAAAATACCAGAACCAATAACTGTACCAACTACAATAGATGTTCCAACCCAAAAGCCAACCGTTTTCTTCAATTGGTCATTTCCCATGACGTCCTCCCCAGGTGTACACATGTACTTATTTTATACTAAAATTATATCATGAAAATTATCCAAGAATAGTTTATGTAATAGTCAGAATCTTCTTGTAAATAACAAGACCCATTGGTATTACTGTGCTCAGGGGACTATATTACATTTATATTTTTTTTACTAATTATGCCTGGAACTGCACTTAAAACCGAATATTTTTTTCAATACAAAAGATTATTCTATTTTTTTATCAAAAATAACGAATTAAAAATCTCTAAACATAAAAATCATTCGTTATATCATTTCGGTAATTCTCTGCATATTTTTCGGGCATAAAAAAACCACCCCATATAAACAGGGTGGTTTCACTCCTCTTTCATGCTTCGGTTCGTATTACCAAATAATGAATAGAAGCACAACTGCCAAGACAATCCGATAGATGGCAAATGGAGTCAATTTAACTTTATTGATTAATTTCAAGAAAAAGCGAATGCAGAATAAAGCAAAGATAAATGCACTGATGAAACCAGCGATAAAAAATGGCAAAACATCAGGTGTGAAGAATTCCCAATATTTCACGATTTTCAACAGACTGGCGCCTGCCATGATCGGCACTGCCATGATGAACGTGAAATCGGAAGCAGCCCGATAGCTCATCCCTAAAAGCACACCGCCGGAAATCGTTGAACCTGAACGGGAAAATCCAGGCCATAATGATAAACATTGAATTAACCCAACTCCAAGGGCTTGTTTATATGTGATTTGGTCAACCGTTTCAGCAGTCAACCTTGGACGGAATTTATCCGCAGCAATCATCAATAACGCGCCCAGGAACAATCCGACGATAACCGTCTTCATCGTAAATAAATTTTCATCGATGTAATCTTCGAACAATAAACCTAAAACGGCAGCCGGTAACAAACCGACGATGATCTGCAATAGGTTTAGCTTTTTGCCCTTCACAGCAGATGTGTCCTTCAATCTTCTTAATCCAAGCAAGTCCATAAACCGCCCCCAGAAGAGCACGACTACAGCCAGTATCGAACCAAGCTGGATGACCACCTTGAACGCATTGGCCACTTCACTCCCGTAAAGCTCGCTCGACTTCAGCCATAAATCATCGACGATAATCATATGCCCAGTGGACGATACTGGAGCAAATTCAGTTAATCCTTCAACAAGCCCAAGGACAACCGCAACAAAAATTTCCCACATATTCATTATTTTCACCTCATAATTCGAACACCTATTTATGGAAATACCATTAGTATTGTACTCGTTGTTTAAATCATTGTCTATTAAACATAGCTAAAACATTTTAAGGGTATATGTATGATAGGTTCTAGATAAAGTTTAAAGGGGAAGTGATGAATTTGCAAAGCATAAAAATTTTCGCCCATAGAGGGTCCAAAGGAACTCACCCTGAAAATACCATGGCCGCCTTTCAAAAGGCTGCAGAAATCGGTGCAGAGGGAATCGAGTTCGATGTCCATCTTAGTTCTGATGGGGAGTTGGTCATAATTCATGATGAAACACTTGATCGAACGACCTCACTTACAGGGTACGTAAAAGATCATTCGGCACAAATGCTGAAAACAGCGGATGCCGGGGGTAAATTCTCCAAGAAATTCCTTGGAGAGCCGATCCCTTTTTTAACGGATGTTTTCGACTGGGCCAGGGGTAATGCACTTTTGATGAATATCGAAATAAAAACGGATAAACTCGCTTACGAAGGAATCGAACAGAAGATTATAGATGCAATTCGTCAATATCGAATGGAAAGCCGGGTGGTCCTTTCCTCCTTCAACCATGAATCGATTGAAAAAGCGAAGGTGCTTGCTCCAGAACTTGAACGTGCTTTATTGTTCGAGGGGCTTCCTGATAACTTCGAAGAAATCTTAAGTGAAAAAATGGAATCCGGATTTCATCCTGATAAAAATAGCCTCACTGAAGCCATAGCTGAAGCGGCAAAAAAACTTGGATACAAAATCCGTCCTTGGGTCGCCAATGATGAAACGGACATCATCAAGCTTGCTAAGATGGATGTGGACGTTATCATGACAGACTTCCCTGAAAAGGCAATCAAAATTTTAAAGGCTTGGAAGGCAACTAGCTGAACAATGCGAAAGAGAAGGAGCGATGCTCCTTCTCTTTCTAATCCATTTTTATTCAGTTAATTAACGAGCATATCCGCCTAATTGTTGCTCAGCCATTTGTACTAAACGTTTTGTGATTTCCCCACCAACAGATCCGTTAGCGCGAGAAGTAGTGTCAGCACCTAGGTTTACACCAAATTCACTAGCGATTTCATTCTTCATTTGTTGTAGAGCTTGCTCTGCACCAGCTACTACTAGTTGATTGCTGTTATTGTTGTTTGCCATTTGTTTTCACCTCCTACTAATATTAATTAGCATTTTAGGCTTAAATTATTATTGCCAATTTATTGAATTATTTTTTCTTTTCTATTCCTTCAATCCAAAGCTCTTTATCATGAATTTCTTTTTATGCTCATAAACTGTTAGGAAACTTTCAGTAGGAGGGAAAATAATTGCAAATACATGTGGTTAGGCCAGGCCAGACGTTATTTGGCATCGCCCAGACGTACAGCGTAACCGTCGATCGGCTCGTGGAAACAAATAAGATTCCTAACCCAAATAATCTTGTTTCGGGGCAGGCCCTTGTCATTCCAATTGTCGGAAGCTATTATTTCGTTCAACCGGGTGATAGTCTTTATTCCATTTCCCAAAAGGTTAATGTCCCTTTTCAAGAATTGGCAAAAATAAACGGAATTTCCGAAAATCAGTCCTTATCCGTGGGATATCGTCTCTATGTTCCGGCACGTAAGAAAAGGACCGCCGAATTCAACGGCTATGTCGAGCCGAGGGGTACGACCGTCGCACCTGCCCTTGTGACGGCCACAAGAGAGGCTGCGCCCTATTTAACCTACTTAGCTCCATTCAGCTTCCAGGTGCTTCGTGACGGCTCCTTAAAAGAGCCCTTGCTCGATGATTTCCCTGCCATCGCCAGGGAAAACAAAAATGTCTTAATGATGGTGATCACGAATCAGGAAAATGACCAATTCAGCGATGAGCTCGGACGAATCATCTTAACGAATACTTCCGTTCAAAATAAATTCCTGAACAACATCGTTGCAACCGCCAAGAAATACGGTTTCAGGGATATCCACTTTGACTTTGAGTTTTTGCGGCCGGCAGATAAAGAAGCCTATAATCAATTTCTCCGAAAAGCCAAGGAGCGATTCAAGAAAGAAGGATGGTTCATTTCAACGGCACTTGCCCCGAAAACAAGTGCGGAACAAAAAGGACGCTGGTATGAGGCACATGACTATAAGGCACATGGTGAAATCGTCGACTTTGTTATCATCATGACTTACGAATGGGGATTTAGCGGCGGACCAGCAATGGCAGTGTCTCCAATTGGACCTGTTCGCGATGTACTCGAATATGCCATCACCGATATTCCCGCCAACAAAATCCTGATGGGTCAAAACCTTTACGGCTATAATTGGACCCTGCCTTTTGTTCAGGGATCCACAGCCAAGGCTGTAAGCCCTCAGCAGGCCATCCAAATTGCGGCGGCCAATAATGTAGCCATCGAGTATGATGAAACCGCCCAGGCCCCACATTTCAGATATACAGATATTGAAGATAAGCAGCATGAGGTATGGTTTGAAGATGCCAGATCGATTCAGGCAAAATTCGATTTACTTAAAGAACTGAATTTGAGAGGGATGAGTTATTGGAAACTCGGCCTATCCTTCCCGCAAAACTGGCTGCTCATCAGCGATAACTTTAACGTACGCAGAAGGGTTTGAGGCCAGAATGAGCCTATCCTCAATTTCTTGGAATGCCAAAGCGTAAACGGGCATATAATCCATCAACGAGCATGAAGTCCAGGTTCAGGATACGTGACTCAACCACAAAAGCCTTCCGGCGTTTTCCGGAGGGCTTTTGTCATTTTCCCGTATTCTAGTTGCAGTTTTCCAGTTAATTTGCCGGAATTCATAACTTAAAGTTTTCCGCCTTCACCTTATGAGCAAAGCTTTTTTTGACCATACTAAAAGGAACAGCTTAAGGGGTGTGAAAACATGATTCGAATCAGTCCATTCAATAGCGCCTTTCCTAGAATTCCGCGTATCATTAGATTGCTTTCCATCATCGCGTTATTTTTGCTCTCATTCGGGATTGTGATTCACCTTGTGGAGCCAAAGAGATTTCCCACCTTACTTGATGGCATCTGGTGGGCAATCGTGACGATGTCAACGGTAGGTTACGGAGATTACACGCCAGTGACCAATCTTGGTAAAGTCATTGGGATCATCCTCATATTGTCAGGTGCGGGCCTGGTCACCTCTTATTTTGCGTATATTGCTAAAATGTCCATTTCCACCGAACAGCAATTTTTAACGGGAAAAAAAGAATTCAGTGGCGGCGGTCATATTATCATAGTGGGCTGGAATGAACGCTCCAAGAGAATCATCCAAAACATCCATGACCTTAAACATCATCAATCCATTGTTCTTATAGATGATACGCTGCAAAAGCACCCGCTTCCAAGAACGAATATCCACTTCGTTCAAGGAAAAGCTACATTGGATCCCGTTTTGCAAAAAGCTAATATCAAACAAGCCATACGTGTCCTTATCACAGCGGACCTCAAGCAAGACGAGCTGCAAACGGATATGTTCTCGATATTAACGTTACTGGCTGTCAAAGGCATGAATCCGAGCGTTTATTGTCTTGTGGAGATTTTGACGTATGAACAAAAGGGAAACGCTTTACGGGCTGGAGCGGACGGGATCGTCGAAACGAATAAATTCGCAAGTAACTATATGCAGGATCGCTTATCTAAAGGGATTCTTTGGGATGCCGATGGGCAAAATGAAAGGCATGGATTGAACGTCAAAGAGCTGCCCCTTCAGATGGAATGGGCAGAATTAACCTTCAAACAGTTGAGCGTAAAGCTAATTGACAAGAACATGATATTGGTCGGTATCATTTCAGGAGGCAGGACAGTCATCAAGCCCCCTCTTGATGTAATCATACATCTTAATGATACCCTACTAATCATTGAAGATTAATGTAATAAAAGCTTTTCCAAATCACGGACAAGCGATTTTCCATAAGAGATATAGTTTTCAGGAAATTCAGCATCCGGGTCTTCCGGTTCAGCAAACTGATTGAAGGAAGCAGAGAGGTTACCGATATTCCCTTCATCGTCAACACCATCCTCGTATTTATGAGATAACAAAAACGGTTGTAAAAGTTCCACCATTACCCCATCCTTATCGAGTGAACCATCAACAGCCTTGAAAGGAACACGTAAGAACTGGTATCCATCACTGTCATCCATTTTATAATCAAAAGACCCGTGATCATAATCCCAGCCTCCGCCGATCACATAGCCTTCCGGTTTTAACTTCGTTTCCAGATCGAACAGCCCGAATGTTTTCCCTTCCAACTCAGAAGAAACTTTAATCATTGTAAAAAACCTCTTTCGCTAATTTTCTATTAGCATAACCAAAAGGTCATTAAAAAAACCTGGATTGACCCTATACTTAGCATAAAGGAGATCGGGCCTCCATAATAATTTCCAAGCTCTTTTCACCTTCGTTGCTTCACCCGACTTCTCCAATTGCAATAGCTGGATCTCTCATCTCGATTTAGCGCATTTCCTGTTGCAACCGCTGGATCGCCTGCAGCTTTTCTTTAGCTGTTTCACCCAATTATATCGGACTGGAGCCGCGCTCTCAGTCTCCCTAACCTCTTGATGCTACTGCCGAACCATTTTTGAGCAGAATTTGCAAGTTCAAAAAAAAGGTACCAAGCTGGATGTATATTACATCTGCTTGATACCTTTTTTATTATAAGCGCTGCTCTAGCTCCGCTTTTTTCTCTTCATAACCCGGCTTGCCTAAAAGCGCAAACATGTTCACTTTATACGCTTCCACTCCAGGCTGATCAAACGGATTGACACCTAATAGGTAACCGCTCATTGCACAAGCTTTTTCGAAGAAATACACAAGATAGCCAAAAGTATATGCATCAAGCTGCGGAACCGTTACGATCAGGTTTGGAACGCCACCGTCCGTATGGGCTAAAAGCGTACCCTCGAATGCTTTATTATTGACGAATTGAACGGTTTCCCCTGAAAGATAATTCAGACCATCCAAGTCATTATCCGCTTCTTCAATTAATAATTCATGACGCGCCTTTTCCACTTTGATGACTGTTTCAAAAAGGTCACGCCGACCTTCCTGAACATACTGCCCTAATGAATGCAGATCAGTTGAAAAGTTAGCTGATGAAGGGAAAATCCCTTTTTGATCCTTTCCTTCACTTTCTCCGAATAATTGTTTCCACCACTCAGAGAAGTATTGAAGTCCAGGCTCATAGTTTATCAGCATTTCAATGGTTTTCCCTTTATTGTATAGGACATTACGAACCGCAGCATATTGGTAGGCCTGATTATCAGCAAGCTCGGAAGAACTGAAGTCCACCCTGGCACGCTCAGCTCCCTCCATGATTTGATCAATATCCGCCCCGCTGACCGCAATCGGAAGCAACCCAACGGCTGTTAAAACCGAATAACGTCCGCCAACATCATCAGGGATTACGAAAGTTTGGAAGCCTTCCTCCGTTGCCACCGTTTTTAATGCGCCCTTTTCTTTATCAGTGGTCGCATAAATACGGCTTTTAGCTTCTTCCACTCCATATTTTTGTTCCAGCAGTTTCCGGAAAATCCTGAAGGCTAGTGCAGGTTCAGTGGTTGTACCCGATTTAGAAATAACATTGATTGAGAAATCCCTATTTTCCAATAGGTCCATTACGTCTTGCATATATGTAGAGCTTATATTGTTACCTACAAAAAGAATCTGCGGTGTATTCCTTTTGTCCGAAGGCAAAATGTTATAAAAACTATGTTGAAGCATCTCAACTGCCGCACGTGCTCCCAAGTATGATCCACCGATTCCGATAACCAATAACACATCAGAATCTTCTTTTATTTTTGCTGCCGCTTTTTTGATTCGCGAGAACTCTTCTTTATCATAATTGGCGGGTAAATCAATCCAGCCAAGATATTCATTGCCTGCCCCTGTCTGTTCATGCAGAGAATGGTGTGCCACTTTTACAGCATCCTGTAAATAAGTTATTTCATGCTCCCCGAAAAACGGCAGGGCTTTTGAATAATCGAAACGTATATGGGACATTCCAATTCCTCCTCGAATTTTAACTTTCCCTTTCACTTTATCTGATGTAATTCTCATAATCAAGAAAACATAAAGTAAAAAAACGGATTATGCCTTTCAAAGTACTCTCCCACCTGCCAAGGCGGGAGATCTGCAACATTTCACTGAATTATAATGAAGCCCTTAAAATGGCTAGGACATCTTCACGGTTCAGGATTTTGAATCGTCCAAATTCCCCTCTGCTCATCGCTTTATCAGCCATGACTTCCAACTGTGAGTCATCGATGCCATAATCCGAGAGATTGGTCGGAGCCCCTAAGCTGCTCCAAAATGCCCGAAGTCGTTCAATGCCCTCTAATGCCGCTTCCTCATCCGTTTTACCTTCAGGATCGACATGGAACACGCGGACTGCAACTTGTTTAAAACGTGTGACATTTTCATGGAGCACATGTTTCATCCAATTCGGGAATAAGATCGCCAATCCGCCGGCGTGAGGGATATCATAAACCGCTGAAACGGCGTGCTCAATGTTATGAGTTGCCCAATCACCACTGTAACCAACCCCAAGTGAACCATTCAAGGCTAGATTTCCCGCGTATAAGATAGTGGCACGATGCTCATAATCCTCAAGTTCTTCCAATAATTTAGGAGCCGTTTCAATAACGGTCAATAACAGCGATTCACAAAAACGATCCTGAAGAGGTGCATGCGTTTCCGGATGGAAGTACGTTTCGAACACATGTGACATCATATCAACCATTCCGTATACCGTTTGATCTTTTGGAACCGAAAAAGTATTTTCAGGATCCAAAATCGAGAATTGAGGAAATACCAATGGACTTCCCCATCCATATTTCTCTTTCGTTTCCCAGTTTGTTATGACAGAGCCTGAATTTGCTTCAGAGCCCGTTGCAGCTAACGTCAGTACCGTTCCAAATGGAAGGGCTTCTTCGACTGGTGCCTTTTTAATGACGAGATCCCATGGGTCCCCCTCATATTTAGCACCTGCAACAATGGCCTTTGTAGCGTCTATAACGCTTCCACCGCCAACAGCAAGTACAAAATCGATACGATGTTCTTTACAAATATCCACACCTTTTCGGACCGTTGAGATGCGTGGATTCGGTTCAACTCCGGAAAGTTCGTATACCTCTGCATCAATCTCTTTCAAGGCATTGATTACTTTTTCATATAAGCCATTTTTCTTAATGCTTCCTCCACCGTATACAAGCAAAACTTTATTACCGTAAGAGGGTATTTCCGATTTTAAGCTTTCAAGCTGACCTTTCCCGAAAATTACTTTAGTAGGATTTTTATAAGTGAAATTCTCCAATGGATATCTCTCCTTTTTATATCACATAGACCACTTTCGCGACTATATTGCGTCCACTTTGTCCATGAATGTTTTTACTTTTCTTCATTATGACCAATGTTCCAGGTAAATACAAAATATCCGTCCGGTACTTTTGTAAGGATGTATATTTACATGATGAAAAAGCATGATAAGTAATGAACTAACCTATTTTAAAAGGAGGATGTACAATGAGTGGAATACAAAGAACTGCACTTGTACTTACAATAATCGGAGCAATAAATTGGGGATTAATTGGATTTTTCCAATTTGACTTAGTCGCCTCTATTTTCGGTGGACAAGATGCTACTTTGGCACGGATCATTTATGGATTGGTTGGAATTGCCGGTCTTGTTAATCTTGGACTTCTCTTCAAACCTAGTCCTGAAATTTCTAGAGAGCCTGAAACCAGACCGACTCGTTAAAAATCTTAAGTTCATGGGACATTGTTTATGACCTATATAATAAAGCCGGACCATGGGTTACATGACCGGCTTTATTTCATTCCTATGCCCCGCCTGCCAATACGCGATAGGTAGAGGTAACTCTGTCTCATTATTACAAGACAGCCAAGAACTAAAATGGACAAAAAAAAACCGACAAATCAAATTTGCCGGTTTACAAAATTATTTTTTGATTAAGTCTTCGCGTTGAGATTGTTCAATCCACTCTTGAAGTTTGTCTTTCAATGTGTTGAAACCTTCAGTAGATTCGATGTGAGATGTTGCTTTAACAGATGCTTGGCGTTTTTTCGGAGCTTTTTTCGGAGCTTCAGTACGCTCAGGAGCTTCTTCTGTAGCACGAATCGATAAGCCGATTTTTCCAGCAGCTGAATCGATGGAAAGAACTTTAACTTTTACTTCATCGCCCACTTTTAAATGTTCGTTGATATCTTTAACGAATCCGTGAGTAATTTCAGAAATATGAACTAAACCTTGAGTTGAATCATCTAAAGCAACAAAAGCACCGTATGGTTGAATACCAGTTACTTTACCAGTAACTACCGCACCAATTTCGAATTTTTCAGACATGGTAACACTCCTATTTTATATATATTTTTTCGTCTTTTCACGCAATAAAAAATTATATCACATAATTGGTAAATAATCAAAGTTAAGTATACC
>NZ_JBHXAS010000067.1:0-27208 GCF_042727425.1 Peribacillus sp. NPDC060253 | reverse complement strand
GTTTAGAGATGCTTTTTTATTTATTATTTATTTTGTTTTTTTTTCACCTAAACTTGCCGCCAGAGATAAAAAGATATAAGGGAATGCCAATAAAATTAAATCCGGAAACCCATAGCCATTAAACACTAAGTTATAATCTGGATGTTCATCCATATAATAACCGGCTCCCGCCATATAAAATCCAACAAGCAAATAAGTAATGAAAGATATAGTTAAACTACTTATACTTAGAGCGTTTAATTTTATAGTAACTACAATTAACGCAAAGTATACTAAATAGAAAATCCCTAAAATAACTAACAGTAAAAAAATATAACCTGGATCAAATATCGCTTGATTCGAACTGCTATACATATGAAATCACCTCTTATTAAAAACTAATGTATCCCTACTACTTTGGATTACATCCGTTTTTATAGGTTAATACTAGTGATAAATCAGGACGCCAAGGTTCTAAGTTCCAAGGTGACTTGTAAATTGTTAATGGATTTACAGCATGACAAATGAATATTTTAGGAGAAGACTCAGATTCAATTTTAAACATCTGTCTAAATCCACCATCTAGTATCTGATTATCGACTGAGTACCCATCTTCTTCATTTTCGTAAACAATTGTACCATCAACATTCTCAACAAATTTTAAATCTGGGTCGTCTATCGAGATAGCGACTGAATTTTCTTCTGAATCAGTATATGTAATTTCATTTTTATCAAGATTAATATTTGAAGTGAAATCTTCTGTTTCAGTAACAATGTTATTTTCTTGTACTTGATAATCCATTACTTCCACATCTTCAATAAGATTATAAGGAAGTTGTTCCATGTTTGTTACTGTGGAATTACTTTCTGCATAACTACTTGTGCTAAAGCCAGTAAAACCTAATGATAAAATACTAATTACACTTAAGACTTTTAAACTAATAAACTTCATTGTTGTTCCCCTTTTATTTTTTTAGTTTGTCTATAAAACAACAGGCCCATAGCACTCGTAAAAGAGAAGTGCGACTACATTATTTTAGCTGCTAAAGTGAAATTTTTTTCAGCGATTAAATTATGTTGAAAGTGCAGTTACAGGTGCGTAGCTTGCTTTTAATCCATTTTTTAAAAGTAATATTTCGGAACTTAATTGTTCAGCTTCCTGAACAATTAAGTTGGAATTTAAGGAGTTGAAACTCGCGTAAACGTGATGACTTACTGAAATGTTGATCAACAATATTACGTGAGTCCGAAAAATGTGTAGTACTGGGGTAGCATTTAACTACTTTTTATTAAATCAATATAGTTCCTCCTTTGAATTGTAATAATTTAATTGTATATAAAAGTAAATTGTTTAACGTTCCAACATTGGAACTATGAGTTTCATTTTTGAGTAAATAAAGAGAAAGTGATGATATGGAATGAGGGTCTTTTATTTCAAGAGTCACTAGTTTCTACTTTAGTAACACTTGTAAAATCATAGGCAGTCCCCTTAGGGCCAAAACCATCCTCCTCATTCATATCCCACCACGAGAAATTTAAAAATTCAGTTTATTTTTCTTATAAAAAAAGGTTATCCACTCCCTCATAAGGGTATAGACCATTCGATTAGTTTTTTTCAAAGGGGGAAATGAAATTATCATGAAATCATCCGTTACATTCATTCTATCCATTCTGGTCATTCTTGGACTTTTGTCCGGCTGCGCTGAAAAAGACCAACTAGAGGATGGTAGTAAGCTGATCAATAAGGATCAGTTTGTTTTCGCTGCATCAGGTGAATTCAAGCCATTCAGTTATGTCAATGATGACATGACCGTAACAGGATTCGATATTGAAGTCGGCGATGCCATTGCCAAGGAACTCGATTTAGAGCCGGTTCCTAAACGGATAAAATTCAAAGGTATCGTGGAAGGTGTCAAAACCGGTCGGGCAGATGCCGCGGTTGCCAGTCATACGATCAATGAACAACGAAGTAAACATGTTGCCTTCTCCACCCCTTATTACTACTCAGGTCCTCAAATTTTCGTCCGAAAAGATAGTGATATTAAAACGGTGGAGGATTTAAAGGGAAAGGAAGTTGCGGCCTCTAAAGGCTCCACATACGCAACCACAGCAGAAAAGTATACAACCAATGTAAAAACCTATGACAGTGATATCACCGCCCTTAAAGCATTGAGCGGAGGACGTCATGATGCCGTCATCACCGACTTTGTAACCGGCAAGGAAGCGACCAAGGAAGGTTTCGACATCGAAGGACGGCAATTGATCGAACGAAGCGAGCAGGCCATCGTACTGCCTAATGACAACCCACAGCTGCTTGCACGCATCAATGAAGCACTTGAAAACCTCCGGGAAGATGGAACACTTGCGAAAATCAGCAAAAAATACTTTGGTGAGGATATCACAACCAAGCCTGAATAAAGATTGATAGAAAGGGAGTTATTACATTGCCAAGTTTTTCACATTTTTTTGATATATTATTTAGCTCCTCGGACGTATTCATCCGAGCCATGCTCCTCACTTTGGAACTGACGGTAGTCTCCATATTGGTAGGAATCGTCATCGGGTTGCTATTTGCACTTTTAAAAATATCCAATATAAAAATTCTTGCATGGATTTCAGATACATATGTATTCCTGGTACGGGGAACACCGCTTATCGTACAGATATTCATACTCTATTTCGGTATCAGCAATCTCTTTTTACTACCAGACTTCTGGGCGGCGTCACTTGCCCTTGCCTTCCATAATGGAGCTTATATCTCCGAAATACTGCGTGGTACGATCCAATCGATCGACAAAGGCCAAATGGAGGCCGGACGCTCACTTGGCATGAGCAATTCACTCGCATTAAAACGAATTATCTTGCCTCAGGCCTTCCGTCGCGCATTGCCGCCGCTAGGCAACCAATTCATCATCGGGCTGAAGGATTCATCACTGGCAGCCTTCATATCCATGAATGAGCTGTTTAACGTAGCCACCACGTTAGGTTCGAATAATTTCGATGAAATGACGTATTTACTGATTGTAGCGGTCTACTACTTGATTCTTGTGGCATTCCTGACCATTATCGTCAATTTATTCGAAAAGAAACTGTCCATAAGTGATCGATAGGGGGAATTGAAATGGAACAAAAAGAAATGATTCGCATTAGGAATTTAAATAAATCGTATGGGAACCTGCATGTACTTAAAGATATTGATATGAAGGTACTGGATAGCGATGTTGTCTGTTTGATTGGGCCAAGCGGTTCAGGAAAAAGCACCCTGCTCCGCTGTTTGAATTATTTGGAGAAGAAAGACAGCGGGCAAATCCTTATTGAAGGAACGGAGGTCACACCGGGTACCCATGATATTAATAAAATCCGTGAGAAAGTGGGAATGGTTTTTCAGCATTTCTATCTCTTCCCGCACATGACCGTCCTTGAAAACGTCATCGAAGCGCCGACTCGCGTCAAAAAGGTCCCGAAGGCACAGGCGATTGAAGAGGCAAAAGCATTGCTTGCCAAAGTCGGCTTATCAGATAAAGCGGATGTCTATCCAAGCAAGCTCTCAGGCGGCCAGAAACAGCGTGTTGCGATAGCCCGAGCCCTTGCCATGAAGCCCGATATCCTACTCTTTGATGAGCCTACCTCCGCTCTGGATCCCGAACTCGTCGGGGAGGTACTGGCTACGATGAAGGAACTTGCCTTGGAGGGGATGACAATGGTAGTCGTTACACATGAAATGAGCTTTGCACGAGAAGTTGGCGATTGGATTGTCTTCATGCATGATGGGAGGGTCGTCGAAAGCGGCCCGCCAAAAGAATTCTTCACAAATCCAAAAGAAGAGCGTACAAAAGAGTTCTTGCAAACGACAGTCTTTTGATTTGGCGGGGAGATTTCCTCCTTCATTGCGGTCCCGGACATCTTTATAAGCAATACAGGCGTAAATTCCTGTATTGCTTCTTTTGTATATAAACCCGCCTGGGATTTGCTTTTCTTTCATTGCCAATTAGATAGTTTCCTTGATTAAAAGATAAAAGTTTCAGGGATATTTTTTTAACTGATTGCACAAACTAAATACTTGATGATATGGTTTCAGAACGTATCCCAAAACCCCGATTCCGGCTCGAACATGGAAAAATATCTGTATTTATGGTATATATACAGGTAAAATTAAAAGAAGTATATAAATGAAAGAGGTCGAATTCAGTTGGAAAATAACTCTTCGAATTTTATTAAAAATATTATAAAAGATGATCTTGAGTCCGGAAAACATAATCATATCATCACCCGCTTCCCTCCTGAGCCAAATGGATATTTACATATCGGACACGCCAAATCAATCATATTGAATTTTGGAGTGGCTGATGATTTCAATGGTAAAACAAACCTACGATTCGATGATACCAATCCATTGAAAGAAGATATCGAGTATGTCAATTCCATTAAAGAGGATGTTAAATGGCTTGGTTACGACTGGGATAACCTTTTCTTCGCTTCCGACTATTTCGATGAAATGTATAAAAGAGCTGTCTTGCTCATCAATAAAGGACTGGCATATGTGGACGACCTTAATGCCGACCAAATCCGTGAATATCGCGGAACATTGACCGCTCCTGGGAAAGATAGCCCCTACCGAAATCGAACAGTCGAGGAAAACCTTGAACTATTTGAAAAGATGCGCAGCGGCGATTTCGAGAATGGCACAAAAGTATTGCGTGCAAAAATCGATATGAGCTCACCTAACATTAATCTGCGCGATCCTGTTATATACCGTATTTCCCATACTGAACACCATAATACAGGCAACAAATGGTGCATTTACCCAATGTATGCCTTTGCTCATCCCATTGAGGATGCTATCGAGGGTGTCACCCATTCCATTTGTACACTTGAGTTCGAAGATCAACGCCCGCTTTATGACTGGATCGTTGAAAATTGTGAAATGGAAAGCAAACCAAAACAATATGAATTTGGCCGTCTTAACCTGACCAATACCGTAATGAGCAAGCGAAAACTGAAGCAGCTTGTCGATGAGGGCTTCGTGGATGGCTGGGACGACCCACGGATGCCTACCGTATCAGGCCTTAGAAGACGCGGATATACACCTGAAGCGATTCGTGCATTCTGCCAAGAGATTGGTGTTGCAAAAACCAGCGGTGTCGTAGACTCTCAAATGCTCGATCATTTCGTGCGGGAAGACTTAAAGCTGAAAGCTCCACGGACTATGGCTATTCTAAATCCCCTAAAAGTGGTCATCACCAACTATCCGGAAGGAGAGGTTGAATGGCTGGATGCTGAGGTCAACCCGGAGGTTCCGGAAATGGGCACGCGACAAATTCCTTTCTCACGTGAAATATATATTGAACAGGACGATTTCATGGAAAACCCGCCGAAAAAGTATTTCCGACTTTTCCCGGGCAATGAAGTCCGTTTAAAACATGCTTATTTCATTAAATGTGAAGAAGTGATAAAAGACGAAGCCGGTAACGTCGTCGAACTTCGCTGCACGTATGACATTGAAACAAAAAGCGGATCCGGTTTCACTGGCCGTAAAGTAAAAGGTACTTTGCACTGGGTCGAAGCTTCACAGGCCGTTTCAGCAGAGTTCCGTAATTACCAGCCTTTAATTTTGGATAAGGAAAATGAAGAGGAAGAAGAAAAATCATTCTTGGAGCGGGTAAACCCTGAATCCATAGAAATTTTACAAGGATTTGTCGAGCCTAACATGAAGGATGTTAAGTCTCAGGATAAATTCCAATTCTTCAGACATGGCTATTACAATGTTGATTCCAAACTCACTAGCGCCGATCACTTGGTCTTCAACCAAATTGTTGGATTGAAAAGTTCCTTTAAATTATAAAATCACAGAAAAGAACCAGGTCCCTCAGAGGATTCTGGTTCTTTTTCACTCTCAACACACATCTATCAATTTCCCTCGTAAAGTTTGATCCCTTGCTTGGCAAGAGCCTGTTTTAGTGTTCCCTGAGTCGAAACCTGACTAAAATCAAGACCTAACTGAATCGATGTCTGGGCCACTTCGGGGCGAATTCCTGAAATGGTCGATTGTATGCCTAACAAGTTCAGGGTGCTTATCAATTGGTAGACTTGATGGGCAACTATCGTATCCAAAAGGGAGACTCCTGATAAATCGATGAATAAGTGAGAAACATTTTTGTTAATGCATTTGATTGGAGTCGTATCCAAGATTTCCTTTGCACGGAAGGTATCGATTTCACCGATTAACGGCAATACCGCAATGGAGTCAACAATCGGAATGACAGGTGCTCCTAATTCATTAATCAGATTCTGTTGAGCTAGCAAACGCTCACTTGTCAAAAGATAATACTGCTCAGTGAACTCGCGGTTCAATTGATCGAATGCGCGATTAATATTCTGGCTCCACCGAATGATTGTTTCCTTCGTAATTTCCACATCATCCTGAAGCATATAGTCAGTGATAAAACCCCAGTAAGTTTCCCGCACCTTATTAAGCGCTTCCAACACTTCATAAATAGGTGTATCTGATTCAACCCTGCTTTTCGAGACGAGTTTTGCCCACTGCTCCATACTTTCTACAAAAGCCGTTTCATCCTCAAGTAAAGCACTGGTCACTGTCTTGATGGTCAACGTGTTCTGTCTCCGAAGGAGCTCCTCAACTTCTTCATCACTATCCACTGAATAGATCGACCCGATCTGCCTTTCGCGTAAAGCCAGCCAGCTTTCCGTAATTGTGGAAGAGTTATCAAGGATGTATCGGTATAAATCCTCATCTATTTTGTTCATATTTGTTCCCCTATCTAACTAATTATTTCATTTTAAAAAGCAATAATAAATCGCCATATCCCTCTCTTTCCATTTCATTTCTAGGGATGAATCGAAGGGCTGAAGAGTTTATGCAATATCTCGTGCCTTTAGGACTGGGGCCATCAGGAAAAACATGTCCCAGATGTGAATCAGCGTCCCTGCTGCGCACTTCGGTCCGGGTCATCCGATGGCTGAGATCCACTTTTTCATTGACACTTGCTGACATGATGGGCTTCGTGAAGCTCGGCCACCCACATCCGCTATCATACTTATCCCTTGAACTGAATAGAGGCTCTCCAGAAACGACATCCACATAAACGCCTTCTTCAAAGTGATTCCAATAGTCATTTTCAAAGGGAGGCTCCGTGCCATTTTCCTGGGTGACATGAAACTGACTCTCGGTTAAGGTTGTTCTAAGATGTGCATTATCCTTAGGCCAATTTTCTTTTATGAAAGCATCACGTCCTGATCCTCTAAGATACAGTGCATAACGAAATTGATTTTTTCGATGGAAATCCTGATGGTATTCCTCAGCCGCGTAAAATTTCCCTGAGGGTAAAATACCCGTAACAATAGGCTTTTCAAACCGACCGCTCATCATTAAATCCTCCTTCGACCGCTCTGCCTCCTGTTTCTGACGTTCATTCAGATAGAAAATGGCTGCCCTGTATTGCCTTCCTCTATCGGAGAACTGTCCACCGTCATCTGTAGGATCAATTTGCTGCCAAAACATCTCTAATAACGCTTTATAGGAAATGATTGACGGATCGAATACCACTTGAACCGCTTCAACATGATCAGTCGAGCCAGTAATCACCTGTTTATAACTAGGTGCGGTTGAATTACCGCCCGTATAACCCGATGTCACTTTAATAATTCCATCCATTTCATCGAAGGGAGCAACCATACACCAAAAGCAGCCTCCTGCAAAGATTGCCGTTTCATTCTCCTTCATTGTCCTCCTCACTCCCTTTTCCCTTTCATGGCCAGCCATTTTATGTATTATATACCAGCACGCAAATCACCTTCAAATTCCAAAAATAAAAGAGGCACTTAGGAGTAAACCCAAGTGCCTCTTATCAATACCGTTACTTAAAGTATCACACTGACGATGATTGCAGATAGGATGCTGACAAGAGTCGCACCGTATAGCAACTTCAAGCCGAAACGAGCCACAACATTTCCTTGTTTTTCATGTAGGCCTTTAACAGCACCTGCAATGATTCCGATAGATGAAAAATTCGCGAATGAAACCAAGAAAACCGAAACAATTCCTATCGTCCTTTCGCTCAAGGCTGCTGATGCGTCCCCTAGGCTCAGCATGGCAACAAATTCATTAGTTACTAGCTTTGTCGCCATGATTCCGCCTGCAGTCACGGTTTCTGAAATCGGTATCCCCATGATAAAGGCAAACGGGGCAAAAATATACCCCAAGATGTCTTGGAAACTGATGCCGAAGATCATATCGAATAAGCTGTTGATTCCTGCAATTAGTGCAACGAAACCAATTAACATCGCGGCTACAGTGATAGCAACCTTAAATCCATCCATGATATATTCCCCAAGCATTTCGAAGAACGACTGTTTCTCTGCCCCTACTTCAACAGGGAGAATATCATCCTCATCCGTTACCGTATAAGGGTTAATAATGGATGCAATGATAAATCCACCAAACATGTTAATAACAATAGCCGTCACAACATACTTTGGTTCAATCATGGTCATATAAGCACCGACAATCGACATCGATACGGTTGACATGGCTGACGCACAAAGAGTATACATACGTGATGGCGGAATGGAACCGAGTTGCTTCTTCAAGGTAATGAAAACCTCGGATTGGCCGACAATTGCTGATGCGACCGCATTGTAAGATTCCAATTTCCCCATTCCATTAACCTTACTCAGCAGGAATCCTATCCACTTCATGACGAACGGAAGGATTTTGAAGTGCTGTAATATCCCGATTAATGCCGAGATGAATACGATAGGAAGAAGGACATTTAAAAAGAAGGGCGATGCTCCTTCGTTTACAATCCCACCAAATACAAATGTAATCCCTTCATTTGCCCATTCTAATAGTTTTCCAAAACCATCGGCAATCGAATTGATGATCACTAGACCAAACTTCGTATTTAATAATAGATAAGTTAAAATAAGCTGCAGGATCACCATAAGGATAATCGGTTTAATTTTAACTTTCTTCCGGTCACTACTCGCTAAAAAAGCTAGTCCAAAAACAATGAGCAGTCCTAAAATTGCTATCAGAAATTTCATATTCTGCCTCCACTAAGGTGAATTTAATGATCGTGCATTAAGAATAGGGTACCCTCAAAAAATTTATGCAAACGTTTTCTCTTTTATCCAAACTACATGTACGTACCTCTCAGAAGTATATATTAAACCAATATTTTTTTAAGTGCAATTATTATTTCTCTTTTTATACTAACAATTAGTGACAATAATGGATTTCGTGAATAAAAAAAGAAGGCTTCCCTCAAAAGGAACCTTCTCTATTAGAAAACGAAACAGCAGCTTTCCTTGAAACATGTTTTTATGAGGATCGACTTTTTAGGCTGCCGCTTTTCTGGACATCACAGATATCACCAACCCTGCGCCTCCAATCACAAAGATGATGATGGATGTAGCCAAGCCGCCTGCCCCTTGATAAAAGGCGATAAATTGGCCTGCAAAAGAGTCTCTGCCTTGAAATCCGCCACCGCTTGGCATCTCTCCTGGAGTTCCAGCGCCTTGGGGAGTTGCCCCCATATTGCCCTGTGTAACATTAGGTGTCGTTTCCGTAGTTGAATCTTCGGTTGCAGAACTGCTATTAGTTGAATCTTCCGTACTATCGGAATCTGTTGTGTTGCGGTCAGCAGGCTGACCCATCATCGCCTGACGATTCATGGGTTCATTGCCGCTTCCATTCACATACATCAGGATCCCGATAACTGCTTGTGCCATTAAAAGGACCGAAGCCAATATTCCAACCAAAAAGTGTAACCTACCAAGTCTTTTCATCATTGATTCTCCTCCAAAATTTTCTTATAAGATGATTATCTAAAAAAACCCTTAATTTTTCCTTAAGCACCAAGGAAAAAAGTAAGGGTCTTTTACTATAGGATGACAACTTGATTAATTTTTCTTTTGATTTCTCGGAAAAGTGATTTCAAAACGGGTCCGTTCATTCTGTACACTCGTAACCTTGATGGTTCCTTGATGTGTGTTTACAATCCACTTAGCAATGGATAAACCTAAACCGGAGCCTTCATTTGCTGAGCGGGATTGCTCCACTTGATAAAAACGATTAAAAATCAAGGGGATTTCTTCCTGTGGAATGCCTTTTCCATTATCCTCTACAGAAAGAATGATGGATGAAGCATTCTTGATGCAGGAAAGGGAAATCTCCCCGCCTACCTCCGTGAACTTCATGGCATTATCCACCAAGATCACCAATAGCTGATGAATTCTCTCTTTATCCCCAAGAAACACGACTTGTTCGGGAGCATGGCTAGTTATTGATTTTTCTTGAAAAGAAGCAATATCCGTATATTGTTCCACTATATCAATAAGTAAGTCATCGAGGAAAAAGTTCGATTTTTTAACCTCCATTTGATTCGAATCCGTTCGGGTCAAGGTTAAAAGACCGTTAACTAGTTTGTTCAATCGGCGGACTTCTTTTGAAATGATGGATATATCGACGGCCTTTTCCTCGATAGTCGCGTTCGGTGATTGAAATAGCAATTCAGCCCGCGATTGAATGACGGCAAGCGGCGTTCGGATTTCATGCGAAGCATCCGAGACAAACTGTTGTTGCTGATCCCAGGATTTCTTGACTGGTATGAGAGCCCGTCCTGCCAGAAGATAGCCTGCGCCTATCGCCACTAGACTTCCAATTCCTCCACCAACAAATAATATGAGCAACAAGCGATTAAGCATATCTTTTTCAGAATCGACATTCCGGATGAATTGTACGGTCATTTCTCCATATTCCGTATCGACCTTGGTGGAAAGTGCACGATACGTCGGCCCATTTACCGATATTTCTTCAATCTCATCAAACTTTTTAGGGTAAAATTCTGATTCATTAACCTTAATGAAATTGTCTACACTCAGCCTTGGCTCAATGATCGTATCTTCCGGTCCCCAAACGATGACACTCGGTCCCGGTCCTAAGAGAAACTCACCTTGCGGACGTCCGCCTGGCATGCCTCCATGATTGAAATCCCTGTAATCCTTTTCAAGTGAATCATTGACATCCCTATAGATCTGATTTTCCGTATAGAAATAAATCGTTCTGCTTAATATGGCTATTAAGACAATAAAGACGATAGAATTCAATAATGTTAATTGAAGCCGTGTTTTTTGGAACATAATGATCCCCTTATGGTTGTTTTAACATATAACCAATTCCCCGAACCGTTTGAATATCTTTATGATAATTGAAAGGTTCCAACTTTTTTCTTAGATGATGGATGAACACTTCCACAATGGCAATCGTCGTATCTGAGTCAAACCCCCAAATACGGTCGAAAATCTGCTCTCGGGTCAATATTTTCCCATTATTCTGAATGAGATACTCAAGTAGTTCATACTGTTTCAAGGTCATTTTAATGATCTTTCCATCAACCAATATATCCTTTTCTCTTTCCAACAATTCAATTCCACGATACTTCACATGCTGCTCCAACGATAAAATACCACTCCTGCGAAGGAGAGCACGTATCCTGGCCTTAAGTTCCGGTGCTTGAAACGGCTTGACTAAATAATCATCGCCACCCATCTCCAAGCCTCTGACCCGATCCTCAAGCGCATCTTTTGCCGTCAAAAACAAGACGCTTGTATCAATCTTTGCTTCCCTGATTTTCCGTACAATTTCAAATCCATCCATTCCCGGAAGCATTACATCCAATATAATGATATCGTATATACTTTGCAGGGCCATGAATAATCCATCTTCCCCATTATTCGCTGTATCGACTTCATATTCATCCGTCAGAATTTGCCGGATCGATTCTAATAATGAAACATTATCTTCAACCACCAAAATCTTCATACAGAGTTCCCCTCCTGACCGTTTCAATTGCGATATATGTTGATTTTATCCTTTTTCATAAGCAAAAGAAAGCGGGCTTTTTATAGCCGCTTTCCTAAAATTTGCATATTTATTCGTGACGCAGTGCCTGGATTGGATTCAATTTAGATGCCTTATTTGCAGGAAATACGCCAAAGATTATACCGATTAATATGGAGAATAAGAAAGCCAACAGTGTCACCGACCATGAATAACTAATCGTTAAAGTTGAAAAAACGGAAACCAATTTAGCTATCCCCAATCCAATTCCGACACCCAATAACCCTCCTAAGCAGCTCAAGGACATCGCTTCAATTAAAAATTGAAGAAGGATGGATTTCCGATTCGCACCAATTGCTTTTCTAATCCCTATTTCTTTCGTCCTCTCCGAAACGGAGACCAACATGATATTCATGATTCCAATACCGCCTACAAGTAACGAAATGCTCGCTATACCGCCAAGCATGAGAGTGAACGTATCTGAAACTGAGCTCATTGTATCCATCAGGTCTTCCTGATTGGACACCGAATAATTGTCACTTTGCTCCGGGAATGATGTGGTCATCGTCCCTTGTACCTGATACATCGCCCTCTCTACGATATTCTCATTTTTGGCTTTTAAATATACCGTTCCGATTGTTGTGCTGCCCGTAGCCCGTTCGGCAGTAGTGATCGGTGCAATGATTACATCATCCCCGCTCGGCCCCATTGAGGTGCCTACTGACTTCAAAACACCGATCACTCGATAGGAAACACCGCCAATAAGAACGCTCTGGTCCACCGCTTTTTGATTTTCAAAAAGCGTATCAGCTGTATCTGACCCCAAAACAACAACCTTAGAACGTAATTCCGTTTCCATATCCGTTAAAAAGCGGCCTTGACTAAGCTCTAAATCCCTCACTGATAAGTAGGAAGAAGTTGTGCCTGTCATGGAAACTTGTGCCGAAGCTTCACCGTTTTTAGCATAAACTCGTCCAGTGACAACAGGTGCAACATCTGATATCCCGTCCAGGTCTTTAAACTGTTCAATTATGTCATCCGTCAGCTCCACAGAATCCGTATCCGTGACACTTACCGTTAACAAGTTCGTTCCCAAGCTGTTGATCTCATCCTGAACGGACTGTGAGGATCCCTGTCCAATCGAAACCAGGACAATCACAGAGGCAACTCCAATAATAATCCCAAGCATCGTTAAAAATGCACGGACTTTATTGGTTTTGATACTGCATATAGCCATCTTCACTGATTCGCTCAGGTTCAATCCAATCACCTCCGTTTTCAAATAGCTGACCATCCTGTATCCGTACGACACGTGTGGCTTCTTTTGCCACTTCCAGGTCGTGCGTTATAAGAATGATTGTTTGTCCCTTTTGGTTTAAATCTTTCAGCATTTGCAACACTTCTTTACTTGTCTTACTATCAAGAGCCCCTGTTGGCTCATCCGCCAATAAAACGGGAGGGTTACCTGCAAGTGCCCTAGCAATCGCAACTCTTTGCTGCTGTCCTCCTGAAAGTTGAGTCGGCAAATGATTAACCCGGTCACCCAGGCCTACCATATCAAGACAGGCATTGGCCACCTTCATTCTTTCCTTTACACTTACTCCTCTATAGACCAGAGGAAGTTCGACATTTTCCAACGCTGTCAATTTTGCCAACAGGTTGAAATTTTGAAAGATAAATCCTATTTTAATGTTACGAATAGCAGCTAACTCATTATCCTTCATTTTTTCTACTTCTTTTTCATCTAGAAGGTATTCACCTGTATCAGGCTTATCAAGGCAGCCAAGCATATTCATGAACGTCGATTTCCCTGATCCGGATGGTCCGATGATAGAAATGAAATCCCCTTTATTGATTGTAAGACATACATCTTGAAGTGCCTTGACCGTTTCACCGCCTAATTCATACGATTTAGACATGTTCTTAATCTTTATGATGGGTTTCGCCATATTACTGACCTCCCTTACCGCTTGGCATTCCGCCACCGCTTGACATCCCGCCGCTCGGCATTCCGCTGCCACTCTGCATTCGAAATTCGCCTCCTTGGCCTCCCCTAATTCCTTCGCCGCCACTGCCAGTTGCGCTTTCATTGATGGTAATGGGCAAGGAAACATTCTGGCCCTCTTCAAGACCTGAAGTTATTTCGATATATCTATCGTTACTGATTCCAGTCTCAACCGCTGACTTTGTACTAGCAGCTCCTTCAGTTGCACCGGATTGTTGTATATTCACATATTTCTCTTCACCGTCCATTTGGACTGCTTCAATCGGAACATATAAAACATCTTTTACGCTATTCGTTACAATGCTCACTTCAGTCGACATCCCAATTTTAATATCACCGGGTTTATCAATTTTGATCGTAACATCGAACGAAGAAACTCCATTCTCATATGTACCTTCTTTTGCTACACTGGTCACTTGGCCCGTGAACGTTTCATCTTCAAAAGCACTGGCTTTTATTTCAACTGTTTGTCCTTTTTTAACACTTGGAACATCCAATTCATCAACACTGATCGTAGTTTTCAATTTTTTATAATCCGTAACATGTGCCACAACCTCACTGCTAGATACACGATCCCCTTCTTCTACGTCCAATGTTGTTACAGTACCATCGAATGGGGCCGTTATCGGGTCACTTCCATTCGAGAAGGTAATCAGTTCGTCACCCTTCTCAACCAATTCATTTTTCTTTACAAGAACTTCATCCACTTCATCCGTTACCGATGAAGTAAGGTCCTCACTATTGATTGCGGCGACCGACCCGGAACCGCTTATTTGAACTTCAAGATCTCCCTTTTCTACTGTAGTCGTCATCGTCTTTGCAACGACGGGCTTTGCATTGTCCTTCATGAAAAGCCAAAGGCTCCCTCCAATGACCAACACTAAAACCGTACCTATCATCATCCACTTTTTCATCATTTTGCTCCCTTCAGATTTCCTTCGTTGAAGCAAGTATCGTGAAAGAAGCTTAACTTTTCCTTAATGGTCGGATTTGATTTCATGGTCGTACATTTATGTCAGCCTTTACTCTCCTTAATAATTAACACTATGTCGAACGAAAAAAGATTTATTTCACAATTTTAAATTTACAATATATTCTGAAAAATATATACTGATACTGTTATCAGAAAAATTGGTAATGAAAACCAAAATAATATTCAATGAAGGGGGAACCAACTTGGCATCAAACGATTCAATAGCTAAGAAAACCGAGGTAAGCGCTTCTACGGACTACACTAAGATCGTCCAATCACACTCTTTTCAAGAGCTCCTAAGGAAAAAACGCAATTTCATTGTCCCACTATCCATCTTTTTCATGGCCTTTTATTTCACCCTACCTATACTAACTTCCTATTCTAAAGTTCTTAACACATATGCATTTGGGGCAATCAGTTGGGCATGGGTCTTGGCCTTCGCTCAATTTATCATGACCTGGACCTTATGCATCCTTTATTCACGGAAGGCTGCTACTTTTGACCAATTAGTTGAAGAAATCGTTAAAGAAGCGAAAGGATAAAGGTGAATTTACAATGAATATACTTGCATTTATATTATTTTTAATCATTGTTGGGTTAACATTGGTCATTACCTACTTTGCTTCAAGGCGAACGAAAACGACCGCGGATTTTTATACGGCGGACAGTTCTCTGACTGGTTGGCAGAATGGGTGGGCCATTGCGGGTGATTATATGTCAGCCGCCTCATTTTTAGGAATAGCCGGAATGGTTGCACTCTCTGGATTTGATGGCTTTTTCTACAGCATAGGATTTCTGGTTGCTTATCTTGTCGTTCTTTATATCGTGGCAGAACCGCTTCGTAACCTTGGTAAGTATACACTTGCGGACATGATTGCTGCCCGTTTTAATGAAAAGAAAGTACGCGGGGTCGCTGCCCTTAACACCATTTCCATTTCAACCTTTTATATGATTGCCCAACTGGTCGGTGCAGGTGCCCTTATAAAACTCTTACTTGGAATTGATTATCTATACTCCGTCATCATTGTAGGTATTTTAATGACCGTCTACGTAGTATTTGGCGGAATGACGGCCACCAGCTGGGTCCAAATCGTAAAAGCCATTTTATTGATGGCAGGAACATTCATCATTTCCATTATCGTACTGGCTAAATTCGACTTTAGCGTGATCGAGATGTTCAATCAGATGAAAACAGCCACCCCTTTAGGCGGGGATTTCCTCAATCCTGGTAACAAATTCAAGGATCCATTGGATACTTTATCACTTAATTTAGCGCTTGTACTCGGTACAGCTGGACTTCCTCACATTCTCATCCGCTTCTTTACGGTAAAAGACGCCATCACAGCACGAAAGTCCGTCGTATATGCCACTTGGATCATTGGCATCTTTTATATCATGACCATTTTCCTTGGCTTTGGGGCGGCAGCTTTTGTCGGATACGACAAAATCATAGCCGCGAATGCGGCTGGAAATATGGCCGCTCCACTTCTTGCCGAAGCCATCGGAGGCGACTTCCTATTTGCCTTCGTGTCTGCAGTTGCATTTGCTACCATTTTAGCTGTTGTAGCAGGTCTCGTTCTATCGGCAGCTTCCGCTTTTGCCCATGACTTTTATGGCCACATCATTCGTAAAGGTCAAGCCACTGATAAAGAACAAGTCGTTGCAGCTCGTTGGGCATCCATCGGGGTGTCCGTTCTCTCCATCATCCTTGCCTTATTTGCCCAAAACATGAATGTTGCGTTCCTTGTTTCACTTGCCTTTGCCGTCGCTGCCAGTGCCAATCTGCCAATCATTGTCTTCACGGTATTTTGGAAACGCTTTAACACAGCAGGGGCTGTCTCAGGTATGATAGTGGGACTGGTCAGTTCATTATTACTTGTGTTCCTAAGTCCAAATGTCTGGTCACCGGTAGAGGGAGCAGCAATATTCGTTGGAGAACCATTATTCCCACTTGCTAATCCAGGCATCGTCTCCATTCCAATAGGTTTTATCGCTGCCATCGTCGGGACATTGCTGTCAAGCAAGAAAGCTGATGCAAAAAAATACGACGAAATATTGGTTACTGCTAACACTGGAATGAAAGATCCTTTATAAGCGAGATTTATTTATTATATTAAAATATTAAAAAGAGAAAGAAGAACCAGGTATTACCCCCTGCTCTCCTTTCTCTTTCTTTTGTAATCATAATTATCCGGAATGTTGAATTCCTTCAAAATCCCTTAACATTTCCTCTAACTTCGCAACCTTGTTTTCCTTTTACTGTATTTATTCACTAACTGATTCATGACTTCTGCAAAGATCAGTCCCATTGCAATGGCACCAGCCAGCATGAAGACCTTTGCGGCCAATTGGACCGCGGTATAAAAATCATTTCCGACAAAATGTTTCATTGCATCATATGATAAACCGCCAGGCACAAGGGGGATGATTCCCGAAACATTGAAAATTGTGATTGGCATTTTATACCTTTTAGCAAAATACTGGCTGATAACCGCTACGATAAATGAAGCAGCCAAGGTTGCAATGATGCTGTTTATCTCATTTTCAACCAAATAAAAGTATAAGCCCCACCCTAGCATCCCTACAACACCACATTGTATCAATGAATTTTTCGGTACATTAAAAATGACTCCAAAGGCGGCTGAGGCAATGAAACTTGTAATAAGCTGTGCAAACATCCTTCTTCCCCCCTTACATCATAAGAAAACAAATGCAGCCGATATTCCTGCCCCAATGGCCAAAGCTGTTAAACCTGCATCTGCACCCTTGGAAAGGCCCGAAACTAAATGACCTGCAATTAAATCCCTTGCTGCATTCGTAATTAACAGCCCGGGCACAAGCGGCATCACCGATCCAATGATGATCTTATCCAAATGAGTACCTACACCAATTTGGACAAAGAACAATGCTACTAGACCTACAACTAAAGAGGCAATGAATTCGGCAAAAAAACGAACCTCCAATAACCGATGCAAATAAAACAGACAAGAGAATCCCATCCCTCCCGCAATGCAGGACCAGAAGAAATCATTCCACTGTCCTTGGAACATGATTAAAAAACAACCGCTCGCTATAAAGGCAGCAAAGACCTGAACCCACATTGGATAACCCATCCCAGCCTTTTCGATTTGTTTTAACTGTAAAAAGGCTTCTCCTAGCGTCATTTCCTTGCTGGAAATGCTTCGGGATATACTGTTAACCAGTGTTACCTTGTGTAAATCAGTAGACCGTTGGGAAACCCGAATTAATTTAGAAGCTGGATGCATACCATCCAAAGAAAAAATGATTCCAGTTGGTGTTGAAAAGCTGTGTGAGTCCCCGCATCCAAACGCTGCTGCAATTCTGACCATCGTATCTTCCACCCGCGAAGTTTCAGCGCCGTTCGAAAGCATGATTTTCCCCGCGAGTAAACATACATCTATAATTTCATTGTATTGTAACTGATCTTCCATTTTATCCTCTCCATCACTTTCTGCATGAGTTTCTTTCATTCACAGATCACGAATTTACCAGTTTAAATCCACCTCATAATAGCCCAACTCTTGTCAAAAGGGTAGAAAAATATTTCCTTCGTTCATTATCATTAAGAATTAAATGCAGCATTGCCATCCTTTGTTGCAGTATTCCCTTTATTTCAAGCAAAAACCGCCCAGTTAATAGAAAAAATAATGATAAGAGATGTAGAATATAATGAAAAAAGAATGCAGCAAGAAGCCTGCATCCTCTTTTTATATCCCGTTATCAGCAACCTTTTACGGATTCACGCCTTTTTTGAATAAAGCCATCCACGGTTTTATTAAACAGCTCGCTTTCTTCCATAAATGGACAATGGCAACTATCTTCAAAGATTACTAGTACGGAGTTCGGGATATTTTCATGCAAATGTTCCCCTGCAGCTACCGGAATGACTTTTTCATGCCTTCCAAAACAGAGAAGGGTGGGGACCCTGATTTCAGGAAAAAATTCACGATAGTCAACAATCGATTGGTCAAATAGAATGGCACTGGCAATGGATTCAGGCATTTTGGTCACTTCCCCAAGCATCCAGCTTGCATCCTCCACTGATAATTCATTTTTAAACATGGAGGCAAGGAAACTTTTTAAAAACAGGGAACGATTATTTTGTATTTCAGTCATGAAGGCAATCAATGTGCCAATATCAAAAGCACCGATATCAAAATCGGGCCACTTAAAATCCGAGGCCAATTCATCGACAATCACTGTTGAATGAATATTTCCCTCGCCGAATTGCTTGAGGTAATCCCAGACGACAAAAGCCCCCATCGACCAGCCTACAAGTATGACATCCTTTAATCCCAGTTTACCAATGAACGCATGAAGATCTTTAGCATAAACGGATACCGTATTTCCGTAATGAACATGATTTGACTGGCCATGGCTTCTTAAATCAAGTAGGATCGTTCTATATTTATCTGAAAAGTACGGAAGCTGCCTTCTAAAGAACCGACTGCTCATCCATACTCCATGGATAAAAATAATTGGCCTCCCCTGGCCCTTTTCTTCATAAAACAATCGGACGCCTTCTTCCACCTCAACGAATGCCATTCTATCCCTCCTTCACCATATATTCACAAACCATTCCCTATTATTATTTATTGCGCTTTATCTTTTAACATTCCTTCCTATAAAAAAATATTGTCAAACCTCCTTTTAGAGTTGATAATGAAGTATATTTTTATTGATATCTTCATCCTGAAAGGACGGAAATTTAATGAAGAGCTTTATTAAAAACTATCGGTCCTCTTTAATATTACTGACTGCCATTATTATAGGCGGGATAGCGGGCGTCGTTTTCGGGGAGAAAACCTCGGTCATACAGCCGCTAGGGGACTTATTTCTAAACCTGATGTTCACGATCATCGTGCCATTGGTATTTTTCAGCATCGCTTCAGCGATTGCCAATATGAGCGGAATGAATCGTCTTGGCAAAATCATGGGTAGTATTGTTATCGTTTTCCTGACAACTGCCGCTTTAGCTGCCGTCATTGGATTTATTGGGGCAACCATCGTCAATCCATTGGAAGGCACAGATACGACAGCCATTAAAGAACTGATGGAAAAGAGTTCCTCTGAAGAGACCATCGAAGAAGTTTCATTTTTCAGTCAGTTGGTCAACACAGTAACCGTTTCCGACTTTCCCGAACTGTTCTCCAGAAGCAATATGCTTCAGCTTATCGTTTTCTCTGTATTAATCGGACTTTCCACTGCACTGGTCGGTGAGAAAGCAAGACCGGTTACCGAGTTTTTGACAGCGGGTACAGCTATCATGATGAAGGTCGTCAAAATCGTCATGTACTATGCCCCAATTGGACTTGGTGCTTATTTTGCGACGATAATCGGTCAGCTGGGGCCACAGATTTTAGAAGGCTATGCCCGCACTTTCAGTCTTTACCTAGTCTTGGCCTTGATTTATTATTTCGGCTTCTTCACTTTGTATGCCTTTATTGCAGGGGGGAAAGATGGCGTTAAACTTTTTTGGAAAAATGCCCTGGCGCCTTCCATTACAGCCATCGCAACTTGTTCAAGTGCCGCGTCCATTCCAGTCAACCTGGAATCGGTCAAGAAAATGGGTGTGCCAAAGGACATAGCGGAGACTGTCATCCCACTTGGAGCCAACATGCATAAAGATGGTTCTGTATTTGGCGGGATAATGAAAATTGTTTTCCTATTCAGCTTATTCGGAAAGGATATGACAAGCATTTCAAGTATTTTAAGTATACTTGCAGTTGCCTTTTTGGTTGGGGCTGTTATGGGTGCCATTCCTGGGGGCGGGATGATTGGGGAAATGTTGATTCTTAGCGTATTCGGCTTCCCTGTTGAAGTCCTGCCGATCATTGCTGTTATATCCACGATTATCGATGCTCCAGCTACATTGCTTAACTCAACGGGAAACACAGTTTGTGCCATGCTTGTCACAAGGCTTGTTGAGGGGAAAAACTGGTTAAAACAAGCATTCGTTAAAGAAAATTCGGCCGTATGATTCTATAAAACATCGAACTGATTCCTGGTTAACCAGGAGTCAGTTTTTTCATTTTCACGACTTCCCCTAAAAACAGTTCATTAATTGACAAGGGGTTCCTTCCCATTACATAGAATTAAACATTGAAGGAGGGAATGAAATGCTAATGAAAAGCTTACCTGCTGCAATTCTTATCACGGGACTATTATATATTTTTTTTATACCGGAAGAACCTTTAATCATTAAAATCATGTTCAAGATCATTCCCATGTTATTGATTTTTCTTTTTGCCTACAAAACAGAGGGTAGACGGGATCGTTACCAATCCTTAATACTTCTTGGTTTATTCTTTTGCATGCTTGGAGATGGTTTGTTAATCTGGTTCGTCATCGGCCTTTCCGCCTTCTTAATCGGCCACCTTTTCTATATTGCGGCATTCTTTAAACTATGGACCTTTTCATGGCTTCGATTCGCTACGATTTTTCCTATTGGCATTTACTCTACTTGGATTGGTCATGAAATTGTAGTTTCTTTAATTGAAAAAGGTGAAAGTAGCCTCATCATCCCTGTCATCTGTTATGTAACGGTCATCTCCCTCATGGGCTGGGCGGCATTTATGACCGGAAATGCGGCCGCAATCATCGGCGGGGTTCTGTTCGTAATTTCCGACTCCATTTTATCTTGGAACAAATTTATCGATGATGTTGCCTATTCTGGTCCGCTGATTATGCTTACCTACTATGCAGCCCAGTTTTGCATTGCTAACAGCATTCGCATAAAACCTTCTTTCCATTTATCAAAAGGTTTGAAGAGTGAACGGCCAAACTTTTGAATTCCGAATATCCGTTCGTTTCACATGAAACAATTTTTCATTAAAAAAGGCATTCACAGCTCTAATGGAACTGTGGACGCCCTTTTTCAACCTTTAATTTTCTTTATGAAGACTACTTTTAAATAGTTGCCCTCCTTATATTCAGAACTTGTTTTAAAATCTGCCGGTAATGAAAATTCTTCTAGGAGCTCGTATTTCCCATTCATTTCCCTGAAGGCAATGTCAATGAAGCTCTTGAATTTTTTCATATCAAATGTACTGCAATTAGTTGATGCGATAATGACCCCATTGTCTTCCGTAATGGAAATGGTATCCTTCAATAGATCCGTATAGTCTTTTCCGGCACTGAAAGTAAACTTTTTCGATTTGGCAAAGCTGGGTGGATCGAGGATGACCATTTCAAATTTCAAAGCCTTCTTCACTGCGTATTTAAAATACTTAAATACGTCCATCACCACAATATTGTGAGCTTCAGGATCTATTCCATTCACACTGAACTGTTCGATCGTCTTCGGTAGACTGCGATTCGCCAGGTCGACACTCGTTGTTTTAACAGCACCGCCTAAAGCGGCAAACACGGAAAATGCCCCTGTATAGGAGAACATATTCAACACAGTTTTCCCTTTTGCATATTCATCCCGGATTTTCCTTCTAACATCGCGCTGATCAAGGAAGACGCCAACCATTGCCCCATCATTCAAATAAACAGCGAAATGGACTCCATTCTCCTTTACAAGAAGCGGAAACGTTGGCTGTTCACCCATGACAAAATCGTCTTCATCCACGTACTGCCCCTTTGTATCAAATCGCTTCTTCTGATAAATCGATTTGACCTCGACCGTTTCCTGCAATGCCTTAATGATGTAGTCTTTAAAGGAATATATCCCTTTGCTATACCAGCTAATGACATAGTGACCATCATAATGATCAATGATTAAGCCGCCAATTCCATCACCTTCCCCATTAAACAAGCGGAAAGCCGTAGTCTCAGTATCTTCAAAAAAAGACTTTCGGAATTCATAAGCTGCCTGGATTTTGCCGTTAAAGAAGGTTTGATCGACTTTTTCATTTTCTCTTCTGGTCAACACCCAGCCATAGCCTTTGTTCTGTTTACCATAATACCCTTTTGCTAGAAAACGGTTGTTTTCATCCAACAAACGCACTAAGGATCCCTCTTCCTGAAGATCATTAATGTTGGATATCGACTCTTTAACAATCAAGGGAAAACCCTTGCCGATTTTACTCACGAACTTAGCTTTCACTTTTATATCTATTTCTTTTCCCATCATATATATCATCCTATCTATGCAAATGCTTTCCTTCCCATTTTACCCTAATCCCTTTATAAATAAAAACCAGCCCGGTTCCTTAACCAGGCTGGTTTCTAAGAAAACTTTAATTATGAAACTTCTAAATGCAGATCGCCTGGTTTTACTTTACCCATCTTCTTCAATACCCGATGCAAGGCAAGTGTGATTACAGCTGGCAATACCATACCCACTGCCACATAAACCAAGAACGTGTACAACCCCTGACTAGTTATGATGGCAATCGGGGCAATCATTGAACTTAACCCCATACCACCAAGCTCATACGGCACTTGAAAATCGAATGCCAAGGTAGCGATAGGCGCACAGATGATTGCCGCCACAAAAGGCGGAACGACATATAATGGTTTTTTGATTAAGTTAGGAAATTGAACTTTTGGCGTAACGACCATCTGTGCTAGGAACCCGCCCATATCATTATCTTTATAAGACATGACGGTGAAACCGACAAACTGAACGGTACATCCGATTAAAGCTGCCGCACTGGAAACAGGATCTAATTGTAAGGCGATCGCCAGTGCAGCGGAAGACGCTGGTGTCATCAATAAAATGCTCCATACCAAGGCTATGACCATGGAACCGATTAAGGGAGAACCCTCGACCGCAGCGGTGGTTTGACTGCTTATCCATGTTAGGAATGGTGTGGTAACAAGAGCCAGGCCATATCCCGAAACTCCACCTACAAGAACTGCTCCCATTGGGATGGCCATGATGTCCAACTTCGTTTTGCCGATTAGGCGCTTACCTATATATGTTGCAATTACTGCTGCCAAGACGGCACTTAGTGGCTGACCCGTAACAATCGTGAAGGCACCCTCAGCCGTTCTGTGAATGGCAGCACCTCCAACAGCACTTGAAGCCATGGCGCTAAAGATAATTAATGAATTTCCTCCTAGCTGATAGGCGATACCTGCTCCTAAAGCTGGCGCTAGCAAGACCTTTGCGGCCCCGCCTATTGCCAGGAAGACCTCCCAACCTAAATATCCCCCTATGGATTCAAACAATAACCCGATCCCCAATGTAACCAAAACAGCGTTGGCTATCCCTGTTGATGCCTTGTACATTCGATCGCTGATGTATTTTTTCCTGCTCACTTTATCTCCACTCCTTGTAATCATCAGAATATTCTATTTAAAAAAACCAAAAAAAATCAATTTCTCCATATTAAAAGTCTAAGCAATATATCTATCCGCTACCTATAGTCTGTCAGTATAATAACATGAATTTTCTGATAATGTAAGCACTAATTTTATTCTAATAAAATAAAAACGCTTTCACAAATAAGGTTTTTACACGGTTTCACACAATAAAAACTAATATTGTATTATTTCAAAATAAATTATCTCTTGCTGCAGCGGTCCAATAGCGATAAAAAAAAGAACCCGATTTATAGGATTCCCTCACTAGCTGGTTTATGACCTTTCCAATAGTTACCCATTTTAATATTTTTAAGGATTTTCTATTGAAAACCTTCCAATGTTGCAAAAGTGTCCCTCAGAAATTGGTAAAACAATTTCTCCGTTGGCATCAGTTCCCTATCAGTTGGAATAATGACCCCTACAGCCCTGGTAACGGATGGATCCACTAACGGCAATTTAACCGTAAAACGAGGCAAGCTATCAATCAATGAAATCTCAGGTATCAAGGTTATACCCAGTCCTGCTGCCACAAGGCCTTTTATAGCATCCGTATCTTTCCCTTCAAATGCCACTTCCGGTTCAAAACCATGCAGTTTGCAAGCGTTCATAACAAGATCCCTCAAAACATATCCCTTTGGAGATAGGATGAATGGATTTCCTTGAAGCTCATTTAAGCTTAGTGATTTCTTCAAGGCCAAAGGATGACTTTCTGGTAAAAGGGCAACTAAGTTCTCAATAAATAGCGTTTCACCTTTGATTTTCTTTTCATTACTCGGCAGAGGACCAATCAGGGCCATGTTAATGTTACCTTTTATTACCGAATCTATCAGGTACCGATATGAACCTTGCTTCAATGCGAACTTCGCCTGCGGGTAACTTTCTCTGAAGTCGGAAATGGCCCTTGGCAATATATAAGAAGCTAAACTACTTGGAAAGCCAATGCGGATTGTCCCTCTTTCTGGATCCAGACTTTCAGCCATCTCACGCTTGGCACGATCGATTATATCCATAGCTTGTTCCATATGAGCTAAAAATGTATGTCCTATAGGCGTCAATCTAATTTTTCGGCCTTCCCTGATAAATAAGGGTATGCCTAATTCTTCTTCTAAATTGTAGATTTGTCGACTGACGGCAGACTGGGCAACATGCAAGTCCACTGCTGCTTCTGTCATATGTTCACGCTTTGCCACTTCAATGAAATATTCGATTTGCCTTAATTCCAATCTAAGCTCCCTCTTTCATATCAAAAAAGCATGCTATTTATCTAATATTCAGATTGTTTGTTTCGTTTTTAAATTATACCATGAAAGTATTATATAAAAACCGATATGCATACCCTAATTAATATTTTATGACTTTATCTAAAGGAGATAGAACAATGACAACTTCACAAGCAGTCGAGCATGAGGAATTACAAGTTGCTAGAGAGTTCGTAAGTCAAGTATACGCACAGGTTAAAGAGCGTAACCCTCATGAAAGTGAGTTCCATCAAGCAGTAAAGGAGATATTCCTTTCATTGATACCCGTTTTTGCAAAACATCCTGAATATATGAAAAGCGGGATATTGGAAAGGCTGGTTGAACCCGAGAGAATGATCACCTTCCGTGTCTCTTGGGTTGATGACCTGGGAAATGTTCAAGTCAACCGTGGTTTTCGTGTACAATTCAACAGTGCAATCGGACCATTCAAAGGCGGACTTCGATTCCACCCTACTGTCAATTCCAGCATCATTAAGTTTCTTGGTTTCGAGCAAATCTTTAAAAACTCTCTTACAGGCCAGCCGATTGGTGGAGGGAAAGGCGGGTCAGACTTCGATCCAAAAGGTAAATCGGACGCAGAAATCATGCGTTTTTGCCAAAGCTTCATGTCGGAACTAGCTCGCTACATCGGCCCTGATACAGACGTGCCTGCTGGTGATATCGGAGTCGGGGCAAGAGAGATCGGATACCTGTTCGGTCAATATAAAAAGATTCAAGGCAGCTACCATGCTGGTGTTTTAACTGGTAAAGGATTAACTTATGGCGGAAGCTTAGCCCGTACAGAAGCAACTGGATATGGAACGGTTTACTTCGTCGAAGAGATGCTTAATGACAAAGGGCTACAATTCCATGGCAGCACTGTCGTTATTTCCGGATCTGGTAATGTATCCATTCATGCCATTGAGAAAGCTACACAATTGGGAGCTATAGTTGTTGCTTGCAGTGACTCCAACGGCTACATATATGATGAAAATGGTCTTAACCTAGATACAGTTAGACGTCTAAAAGAAGTGGAACGTAAACGATTGAGCGAGTATGTCGATGCGCACCCGGAAGCAGTATACAATGAAGGAAGCTACGGCATTTGGTCTTTACCATGTGACATCGCACTGCCTTGTGCCACACAGAATGAAATCGATGAAGAAGCCGCAAAATTATTGGTCAAAAATAATGTGAAGGCAGTCGGTGAGGGTGCCAATATGCCTTCAACCCTTGAGGCAATTGAAGTATTCCTAAATAACGGCGTCCTTTTTGGACCAGCAAAAGCAGCAAATGCAGGCGGCGTAGCTGTGTCTGCACTCGAGATGGCCCAAAACAGTGCCAGAATGTCATGGACTTTTGAAGAAGTCGATGCCAAACTGCATGAGATCATGAAAAACATCTATAAAAACAGTGTGGAGGCTGCAGAAGCATATGGTGAGCCTGGCAACTTAGTTGTTGGGGCCAATATTGCCGGATTCCTTAAAGTGGCGGACTCGATGCTGACTCAAGGTATACTCTAGCCATTCGTTTATATAGGAGGCGGTTCCGACAGGGGCCGCCTTACTTTTGTAAAAGAGTGATCTCAATTTTGGATACCCTCTTATTCATCTCAATTCAAGCTGAATATCCACACTCAGATAACATCAATGAGATTAAAAACATTTCTTTCTTACTACAAAAAAGAGAGCCGGAAGAGTGAACTGCACCCCAATTGTTAGACAACATCTAACAATTGGAGGTGCAGTTTTTTTGACTAAATATACGATAGACGAAAATTTACATGCAGTTTTAGAGTACTTAGAAGGGAAAAAATCCTATAAATCCATTGCACAAGAAAGAAATGTAGGTTTATCCCCTCTGAAAAGATGGGT
>NZ_JBHXAS010000066.1:0-27415 GCF_042727425.1 Peribacillus sp. NPDC060253 | reverse complement strand
TTATTTAATAGTTATTATTAAAAACACGTTTTAACTGTATATTAATTATGGTAAGATAAAAATGATTGTATTGGAATGAGGTGAAATTCGATGCGTTATGCTTGGGCAATTTTTTGGACATTCTTATTAGTGCATATGACTGTATATGTTGTTTCTTCCATGATCGGAGTTTCATACGATGCTAAACAGGGAACGATTTTAGGACTAGCTGCCGCTATCCTTATTTGCATCATCCCTGCTGTTTTGCCTGCTGGGCCAGCAAAAGACTCCCATCAACATTAATAAGCAAAATAGGACATCCTGACAAGGATGTCCTATTTGTTATACCGTCCTTTACTTTCGGTTAAACAACATTTCATATATTTTAAATCAGGACCAACTCATTATGATCTAAATCAATCGTTATTCCTTCTTTTAGCCCTTTTGTTCCTGCTATGATTTTACGGGCGATTTTTGTTTCCAGATGCTTTTGGATAAATCTCTTCAACGGTCTGGCTCCATATACAGGATCATATCCTTGTTCGGCAATGAATTCCTTAGCAGCCTCAGTTACGTTCAGAGTTATATTTTGTTCAGTTAACCTTACCTGTAATTGCTGAACCATCTTTTCTACGATTTCAACGATTTCTTGTTTAGTAAGAGGTTTGAATAAAACAATATCATCTACCCGGTTCAAAAATTCCGGACGAAAATGCCCTCTTAATTCTTTAAAGACTTGATCTTTTATTTCATCTTCAATCCCACCATCGATACGGTTGGACTGCAACAAGAAATGGGATCCGATATTGGAAGTCATAATGATTACCGTATTTTTACAGTTTATCGTTCTACCTTGGGAGTCGGTAATCCTTCCGTCATCCAACATTTGCAGCAATATATTGAAGACCTCAGGATGTGCCTTTTCAATTTCGTCCAATAATACGACTGAATATGGGTTTCTCCTAATTGCCTCGGTTAATTGCCCGCCTTCTTCAAATCCAACATATCCAGGAGGTGCACCAACAAGACGGGAAACGGAATGTTTCTCCATATATTCCGACATATCGATTCGAATCATATGATCTTCACTATCGAATAACGTTTCTGCCAGGGCTTTTACCAATTCTGTTTTACCGACACCCGTCGGCCCCAGGAAAATGAATGAACCAATCGGTCTGTTTGGATCTTTAATTCCCGCCCTTGCCCTTAAAACAGCATCAGATACAAGTTCTACCGCTTCCCCTTGACCTATTACGCGTTCATGAAGGATATCCGATAACCTGAGCAGCTTCTGTCTTTCACTTTCCACCAGCTTGTTAACAGGAATTCCCGTCCACCTCGCAACGACCGAAGCAATCTCCTCTTCCGTCACTTCCTGGCGGAGTAACCGTGATTCCTGTTTTTCCTTTTCCAATTCACCTTCCATGGCATCCAATTCTTTTTGAAGCTGTGGAATCCTTCCGTGTCGAAGTTCCGCTGCCCGGTTAAGGTCATAGTCGTTCTCTGCCTGTTCTAGTTCATGACGCAGCTTCTCAAGTTCCTCACGTTGATCCTGCACTTTTTGAAGCGCCGACTTTTCCATTTGCCACTTGGATTTCATGCTATTCGCTTGATCTTGAAGTTCTGAGAGTTCTTTTTGTAGCACTTCCAGCCTTTCTTTACTTTGAGGATCCTCCTCATTCTTCAAGGCCGCTTCTTCAATTTCAAGCTGCATCACCTTTCTCGTGATTTCATCCAACTCTGATGGCATGGAGTCAATTTCCATTCTGATCATCGCACAAGCTTCATCAATAAGGTCTATCGCTTTATCCGGCAGAAAACGTTCCGTTATATATCGGTTCGAAAGGACAGAGGCAGCCACGATCGCCCGATCATGAATCCTGACACCATGGTGAATTTCAAACCGTTCCTTTAACCCACGCAAAATTGAAATCGTATCTTCCACATCCGGTTCTGGAACCAGAACTTGTTGGAAACGACGTTCTAGAGCCGGATCCTTTTCAATATATTGTCGATATTCATCAAGGGTTGTTGCCCCGATGCAATGCAGCTCACCACGCGCAAGCATCGGCTTTAACATATTTCCCGCATCAAGTGCACCATCCGTTCTGCCTGCACCGACAATTGTATGCAGTTCATCGATGAATAAAAGAATTTTTCCATCACTCTTCTTAATTTCATTCAATACCGCTTTAAGACGTTCCTCAAATTCACCGCGGAATTTTGCCCCTGCGACAAGCGCACTCATATCTAGTGAAAATACGGTTTTGTCCTTTAACCCTTCCGGAACATCCTTCCGGACGATCCTTTGCGCCAATCCTTCGACAATGGCTGTCTTACCAACACCAGGTTCTCCAATTAATACAGGGTTATTTTTTGTTTTACGTGATAGGATACGAATGACGTTTCGTATTTCCGTATCACGACCGATGACTGGATCGACCTTCCCTGATTTAACTTCAGCAACGAGATCCCTGCCGTATTTTTTCAGTACTTCATATGTGCTTTCAGGATTTTGACTAGTCACTCGCTGATTCCCCCTTACATCTTGTATAATCCGTTTTGCTTTTTCGTAATCGATTCCATATGATGAGAAAAGTTTATTTATATTCGTTTTATTGCCTTTCAAGGACGCCAGCAGCAAATGTTCGACTGATAAATATTCATCCTCCCACATCTGCATTTCCTTTTCGGCCACAGTCACAATTTGCTGGAGGGATGATGACATGTAAACCTGGGAAACACTTCCTCTCACTTCCGGCAATCGATCCAGTTCCTTATTAAGTTCTATTTCAAATTGATTCATCGGTTTATCAGACTCCGATAAAATCCTGATTAATAAACTTTCATCCTGTTCCATTAAGGTTTTTAATAAATGAAGCTCCGTCAGCTCGGGATTCCCTCTATCTTTGGCAAGCTCCTGCCCGCCAATGAATGCCTGCTGGGTTCTCTCCGTCATTTTATTAATATCCATCTAAAAACCTCCCATTCATCTATATCATGAACGAATTCCCACTCAGTTTGACCAACTTTGACCTTTATATTTTCATTATACTTCTAATTCTCCCCTTGTAAAGGAAAGTTATAAAAAATACAGGAACTATGGACGGATAAACGGCGAAAGCCTTTCTTCATAAAGAAGAAAGGCAAAAACCCTTTGTAAAAGGTATAACAACATTAAACATATACTTAGATGAAACAATCAAATTACGCTTTCACGGCCATTTTATTGTAACCATGGAATTCATCAAGAAATTGAAAATCCTTATCCGTACGACTTGAGAGGATCGTATCACGGAGCAGAATGCCTGCATCGGTCGTATTGTGGATGATTTCCCCCCACATTCTTGCACTCCTCTGAACATTAGCCGTACGCGGAATGCGTTCCTCTTGATATTCTAAAAATGCTTGTTCAATGTCATTTCCATGCTTATGAAGCATATCCGTTAAATAAGCCGCATCTTCTAAAGCCTGACAGGCCCCTTGCGCCAAGTATTGAAGCATCGGGTGTGCAGCATCGCCCGTAAGTGTAATCCTGCCTTTTGTCCAATTATCAATTGGTAAACGGTCATACATTGGCCAGCGGCGTTGACGTTGAATGAATGAAATTGCATTCTGAACAAGCTCGCAAGTTCCAGCAAAAACACGATCCATTTCTTCCGGCGTTCCCCATTGATTCGTTTTTTCGTTTTCTTCCGTGTATTGAGAACTTTTGAAGACCACTACTTGGTTGTATAGTTCTCCCCTTCTGACCGGATATTGAACAAGATGAAGATTTGGTCCAATCCACATATATACATCATCTAGATCTCCATGGCTCGTAACCTCTTCCATCGGAATTGCCCCTCTATATGCCACATATTGCGAGCAGACCGGTTGATCGTCCACGAACAGTTTACGCGCATTGGACCATAATCCATCAGCACCAATGACAGCCGTTCCTGAATGTTGGGACCCGTCAGCAGCAGTAACGGTAACTTCACCTTCATTTTCCACTGTTTCCATGATGGTTTGGTTAGTTACCAGCTCGATAAACGGGTTGCTTTCACATGCCTCGGCTAATACTCTGTGCAAATCGGAACGATGCAAAACAATATACGGGGCCCCATATCTTTCTTTATAAACATCACCTAAATCCAAGGCGGAAAGCTCCTTGCCGGAAAAGGCATCCATCAATACCAACCTTTTTGGAAAGACTGCAATTTCATTGATTTTATCCATAACGCCTAGGCGCTGTAGTACATTGGTTGCGTTTGCAGCAAGCTGAATCCCAGCACCTATTTCACCAAATTCAGGCGCTTGTTCCAAAACTTTCACATATTGTTTTGTTTCCGCAACTCCTAGAGCCGTTGCCAATCCGCCTATTCCTCCACCGATAACGATGAATGGTTTTTTTACTGTGTTCATCATCAATTCCCCCCTAAATTAGTTGTCTTTAGCCAAAGTTGCAGACCAGCATCACGGTAAGCGTTTTCATTCGACTGGCATTCTCAAATATTCATCAGGATGGCTGGATGCTCTCAAACAGATTACTTTTATACCAAAACAGGCTTGAATTCACTTTCAACATTTTGGTACCCATTGTTTGCATCAAATGCCTGTTGCTGTTCCAAATCGAATTTCTCCATGATTGGTAGGTCATTTACCGAGAATAAGTAAGAATCCACTTCTGCAACGTGCTCATGCCATGCCCAATTCGGAACGACGAAATAATCTCCCTTGGACCAGTCAAAACGTACGCCATTAATGACCGTATAGCCTGACCCTTGGTGCACTTGATAGATGGTGGAATGGGTATGGCGATGTGCTTTCGTATGGAATCCTTTCGGCAGCTTTTGCATCCATGCCCCCATCGTCGGATTGGCTGTTTGTCCATTAGAAGGATTGATATATTCAACGGCAAAACCTTCATATGGATCTGGATCGAAATTCATTAATCCTTCAATCGCTGCTTTAGTGCCTTTCCACTTGTAGTTGGCAAGCGGTGCCACTTGTGAATACCGGTCGGATACTGGACGAACCATTCCGCCTTGATAACGGTGCTCTGAAAAATTATCCGGTCGTTTAGGCGTTTCAATCCGATCTGGATATGGTTCAAAGAAAGTGCCGCCTATGGAATAGATAGTTGGGATATCAAGGGCATCCATCCAAATCATTGGTTTTTCGCCAACATGTCCATGACCATGCCATAGGTTTTTAGGCGTGATTAAGAAATCCCCTTCTTCCATGAAGATCCTTTCTCCCTGCACGATGGAGTAGGCACCTTCACCATTCGTAATGAAACGAAGTGCACTTTGGGAGTGACGGTGGGAAGGGGCCACTTCACCTGGCAACAATAATTGAACCGCTGCATAAAGCGTTTGTGTTGTCGAAGCCCACCCCCAAGGCTGGCGATAAGTAAGGCCAGGGTTTTGAAAATAAATGGCCCTGCGCTCCCCTCCTCGATCAGGAGTGAAGATTTCAGCTGCTTCCATCAATTTTTTTGTCAAAAGCTCTTCTTTCCATAAATAAGCATGGGCATGAGGTTTAGGTTCATGGTCCATCAGAGCGGGGATGGCTTCCCAAAGTGGCCCAAGGTTGTATTGCTGGATATCCTTTGTAAAATCTTTTACGATTGTACTATTCATGTATTCTGATTTTTCAGCCACAATAATCCCTACTTTCTTTTTTATCTATCCTCATTTGATTTTAGAAAGATTCCGCTTGATTTGACCATAGTGTCCTGAAACATGCTCATCGATGAAGTGATCCACAATATAAGAAACGGGTTTGTTTCCGAATTTGGCGAAGTTCCGGTGTGGTGATTCTTTAGATAGTGTTTCTTCATCTAATTCCCCAAGCACGCTCTCCACTTTATATTTAAGCTCCTCCACTTGCCTAAAGACATCATCTACAGAAAGTTGTTCCGTATCAGTAACTGCTGCCAACCGAGCTGGATCTTGCAATCCACGTCCCCATTTTGATCCAGGCGTGGCCACTACCGTTTCCACTTCACCTAACCAATAAGGTATGGCTTCCGCTAAATGGGAAAGAATCTGCATGATTGACCATTCATCCTCTGTAGGGTTACGACGGATCGTTTCCTCCGTGAGTTTATTGGTTGTCTCCAGAATGTGGTCGATTGATTGTTGAACCGATTTGATCGCTGTTTCGATTTCCTGAAAAGCCATACTTATTTTCCCTCCCCTGCACGACTTACACGGTTTTCAAGATAACCTATTTTGTCGATTTCAATTTTGACAACGTCACCATCTTGTAAGAATACTTGTGGATCACGGGCTACTCCTACCCCGCCCGGTGTTCCAGTGAGGACGATGTCGCCAGGTTCAAGAGTCATTAAGTTCGATAGGAATTCAACTAAATACTTCACATCGAATACGAAGTTGGATGTATTCGTTTTTTGGCGTTCTTCTCCATTTACAGTTAATCGAACATTTAGACCGGATGGATCGGGTAGCTCATCGGTAGTGACTAACCAAGGTCCCATGGGAGCACTTCCTTCAACCGTTTTTCCTTGAAGCCACTCAAGTGTACGCCGTTGGATATCACGATACGTAACATCATTCGCAATTGTATAACCCGCGACATAATCAAGCGCATCTTCTTGTGAAACATTACGTGCCCTTTGTCCGACTACAAAAGCGAATTCCGCTTCATAATCAAGCTGTTCAGATATAGGGAAGAACGGAATGTCATCCTGGGGACCGATTACTGTATTGGCGAATTTTGCGAATACCACTGGGAATGGCGGCAATTCGCGGCCCATTTCAGCAATGTGCTCACGGTAGTTATGTCCGACACAAATAATTTTGCCTGGCTTTTGGACAGGTGCCTCAAGTTTTATATTTTCAACCTCATGTATCAATTTATGTCTGAATGAATCACGATTATTAAAGGCAAAGTCTGCAGCCTTCTTAGCGATGGAAAGGCTTTCATTCCCGCCCTGTAAAAACGCTTCCATTGATGCAGGTACATACGCTTCAGCGATTTGTTCACTGCGAAGTTTTCCTTCACTTTCAAGAAGAGCTTGATAAGCATAGTTCAAGTCTACTATTTCATTATTCGGGTAAAGAGCTCCAATACGTTTAAAACCATCACTGCTGAAAGTTACTAATTTCATATTTCATTCTCCTTTATTATCTTTATTTTTAGAAATCTTGATTTAATTTTCTTTATCCTTATTTGTGGACTAATTCTGCTAGATTCCCCAAAACAGAATATGGATGATAACCGCACTATCAATTCCACTTATAGATAACTTTGTTCACTATTTATATACATAATAACGTAATTTTCGGAATATTGTCAAGAAAGTATTGCAAATTTTTGTGCAAATGTTATCATCTACACCATTATGAGACCTCTGGAGCCAATATTTATTTAGGTGGAAAGTATCTAATAGCTTTTACAGACCTACTTTTTTATTGCTTCATTTCATTAAATTTTACAGATTCTGATATACTAGACCTAAATTAAAACAGATTAGGAGATTGACATATGGAGATCGTAAAATCTGGTTCGACGATTCAATCATTACAAATAGGGATGAGCATTATCGAGTTACTAGCTTCCCAAAGAACTCCTTTAAGATTCTCTGATATTCAGGAATCAACGGAAATAACGAAAAGTAACCTCTATAAGTACTTGAATACGTTGACTCAACTCGAGTTACTATATCGTGATAAGACAACTGGTATGTATCACCTTGGCAGCAAACTGATTCAATACGGAATGGCAGCGATAGGAAATGAGGACGTCACAAGCAGGATAACTCCATATTTACAGGAAATCAGTCACCATACCTCCTGCACAGTCCTATTCTCCGTTTGGACTTACGATGGGCCCATCACGGCAAAAATATGGAATTCCAATCAAAACTTAAATATCGGGGCACAGCTAGGAACGCGTCTACCCCCTTCATCTTCTTCCGGAAAAGTATTCACTGTATTCCAGGATTCTTCTTTGACAGCGGACTGGATTGAAAAAGATCGTAATGTTACAGGGGCTTTCCTTAAAGAAACAGAGGAATATCATGAAATTCGGAAATACAAAATCGCTTTTGCCAAAGAGCCCCTTGTGCCTTCTGTTTCTTCCATGTCCATTCCGGTTTTTAATTATAATGCGGAATTATTGGGCGCGATCACTGCCGTGGGATTCACCGAGAGTATTCCGGATCATTACGATGATCCTTTGAGTCAATATTTAAGAAAGAGCTTTTTGGAAATCTCGAAAATCTTCGGTTATTCCGAAGAATAAAAAAAGCAGGAAAAAGGATACCAATCGTCCCTTTTCCTGCTTTTCGTTTTTTTCATGGCTTTCGCTTATATGTCCATATCCGGTTATGATTGGATGTCTCAGGAAAGGCATCCCCTGCATCAAGCTTTACCATTTTCGGATTCACTACCGTGCTGCCCGTTTCACCGATTTCTACGTAGGTCCCATTATTAGGTGCCTTGTGACCTGGCTTAAATTGACGATTTTGCCCCATAGATTTCACCCCTTTACATGCTTTCCTTGTTATTATTACCAGGTTCCTTTCTTTCATGTCAGAAAAATTAAGAACATACAGGAAATCGGTTGAATCAAAAAGCGTCTGCTCAGTGAGCAGACGCTTTTTTGGTTAAGACATTAAATCCACCAGAACCGCCTTTTGGGCATGAAGACGATTTCCGGCTTGGTGGAACACGACGGAATTCGGTCCATCGATGACTTCAGAGGTTACTTCTTCCTCTCTGTGTGCAGGCAGGCAATGCATAAATAAATAATCATTTTTAGCATATTTTACAAGTTCATTATTGATTTGATAATCTTTAAAAGCTTCTAGGCGGATATTATTCTCGATTTCCTGACCCATGGAGGTCCAAACATCAGAATAGACGATATCCGCATCTTGTATTGCGTCTGATGCTGATGTTGTCACGACAATTTCACTGCCAGTCTCTTTTGCAACCTCTTGAGCATAGGCAACGACCTTTTCGTCAGGTTTGTATGCTTCAGGACACCCAATGGAAAAATCCATTCCCATTTTTGCGCAGCCGACCATCAATGAATTGGCAACATTATTGCCGTCACCGATATAACTCATCTTCAAGCCTTTTAGCTGACCTTTTATTTCGATTATCGTCAAGAAGTCAGCAAGCACCTGACAAGGATGGGCAAGGTCCGTTAGCCCATTGATGACTGGAATAGAGGCATTTTCTGACAACTCCAGGATTTTTTCATGCTCGAAGGTACGAATCATGATGCCATCAATATATTCAGAAAGGACTTTTGCAGTATCGGAAATAGTTTCACCACGTCCAATTTGCAAGTCATTACCACTTAGGAACAAAGCGTGACCACCAAGCTGCATCATGCCCACTTCAAAAGAAACACGGGTACGGGTGGACGATTTTTCAAATATCATCCCCAGCGTTTTACCTTTTAAAGGCGTATATTCCTCTCCAGCTTTCAATTTGCTTTTAATGGTCTGCGCTAGCTTTAACAGATCTGCGATGGCTGTGGGTGTAGACTCTTTCATGGTCAAAAAATCTTTTCCATTTAAAATCTTCGCTTTTGCCGGTGCCGTCATTGAACTCATACGTGTGACACTCCTTTCGAATATGTTACAAGCCATTCCTGAAGCGAGGTAACGCCTGGATTAGCATTTTCTAACGATTGTAGATAGGCCTTGAAAGTCTCTTCTTCCGTAAACGCTAGAAGTCGATATTTCGCAGCAAGTAACCTTAGACTCTTATCTTCTTCTGTCGTTCCATATGCCAAAACGACCGCTGCATTTCCTTCATTTAACCATTTATCAAAATCAGAATTCCCCAGTGTCAAACCCGCTTCATTGATGAGTGCTAGCAAATCTTCACTTAATTGGACTGATTCGGATTGATAAACACCTGAAGCTTGTTTAGCCTTTTGAGCATGGAATACTTTAGTCAATGCTTCTTTTACCGTTTCTCCAATGGCGATTCCTTCACCTGTCGATTTCATTTCCGGCCCTACTTTTGAATCAAGGCCGCTTAATGCAAACGTTGAAAATACTGGGTACTTGACGACTGAATACGGAATTTCTTCCATTAACCCGGTTTTTTCGAATGCATTCGACAACGAGTATTTCCCGAGCAATATTTTTGTCGCAATCTGTACTAAAGAAACATTAGTGACTTTACTGATGATTGGAATCGTCCGGCTGGCACGAGGATTCACTTCCAAAACATATACACTAGTTCCTTCAATCACGAATTGGATATTCATAAGTCCTTTATAACCAAGTTCCCTTACTAGCTTTTTAGCATAAAGGGTCATTTTATCTTTGATAGCATCTGTTAAGGTTTGAGCTGGCAATATTGCCATGCTATCGCCTGAATGCACGCCTGCCTTCTCTATATGCTCGGCAATGATGGGAATATATACATCATTTCCATCCGCAATCAAATCGATTTCGGCTTCTTTTCCTGGAATATAGGAATCGATCAATACGGGATATACAAGTGCCGTTCCATTTACCATTCTATTCAATAAGCTTTCCTTGGAGCGGATGATTTCCATTCCCTGGCCGCCAATTACATAGGATGGGCGTAAGAGCACTGGAAAACCGATTGCCTCTGCACGGACAATTAATTGTTCTTCACCATTAGCCATTGAACCCGGTACATGGGGGATATCCAGTTTTTGAAGTAGCTGATAAAAACGATCACGGTCTTCTAATTGATCAAGTGTATCGAAGGACGTCCCCAATAAATTGACACCGTATTCTTCCAGGCCTTTTGCAAGGTTTATCGCGGTCTGCCCACCAAATTGGACGATGACGTCTTCAATATCTTCCGCTTCTATTACATTAAGAACGTATTCAAGAGTTAAAGGCTCGAAATAAAGACGATCGGCTGTTGCAAAATCCGTACTTACCGTTTCAGGGTTATTATTGATCATGATCGTTTCAACATTTTCTTCCTGAAGTGCATAAACCCCGTGAACGGAACAGTAATCAAATTCGATTCCCTGTCCAATCCGGATAGGACCGCTGCCGATCATCAAAACTTTCTTTTTATCCGTTTTTTTCTGTTCGTTCTCCCCAAAATATGTTGAATAATGATAGTTCGTATGGGATGCGAACTCAGCTGCACATGTATCAACCGTTTTGTAAACAGCCGTGAGGCCGAATGATTTCCGGTGTGCCCTCAATTCCTTCTCACTAACATTCCATATGGAAGCAAGATATTTGTCGGAGAAGCCCTTTTCTTTGTATAGCTGAAGTTCTTCTTTTGTAACCAAATCGATTGTCTTGCCGGTGATATCATTTTCAATCTCGATCAGCGATGCAAATGATTGAAGGAAGAAATAATCAATGATGGTCGCTTCATGTATTTCTTCAACTGTCACACCTTTACGTAGCATTTCAAAAATGACAAAAATGCGTTCGTCAGATTTCTCAGTAAGCTTTTCCCATAGTTCAGGAACGGTTTTATCTTTTAACGATAAAAGTTGCAGTCCATTCGTCTTTAGTTCCAGCGAATCGACGGCCTTTTGAACTCCACCTTCAAAGCTGCGATGTAAAGCCATCACTTCACCTGTTGCCTTCATCTGAGTTCCCAATTGCCGGTTTGCGGTCGTGAATTTATCGAATGGCCATCTAGGGAACTTCACGGCTACATAGTCAAGAGCAGGTTCGAAGCTGGAATAAGTACTTTTCGTTACAGGATTGATGAGTTCCGATAGATGGTATCCGACGGCTAGCTTAGCGGCTATTCGTGCTATGGGATAACCTGTTGCTTTGGAAGCTAGTGCCGATGAACGGCTGACGCGTGGGTTTACTTCTATTAGATAATATTGTTTGCTATTAGGATCAAGTGCGAATTGAATATTACAGCCGCCAATGATTCCTAATGCAGAAATGATTTTTATGGAAGCAGCACGTAGCATTTGAAACTCATCATCAGATAAAGTCTGTGATGGTGCCACGACAATGGAATCACCTGTATGGATACCGACCGGATCGATATTTTCCATATTACAGATTGTAATGCACGTATTGTTACCATCTCGCATAACTTCATATTCGACTTCTTTATACCCGGCTATGCTTCTTTCAATCAAGCATTGTGTAATCGGGCTTTCTTGGAGTCCGCCCCGTACAAGCTCTTTAAATGCATCCAGTGAATCAGCAATCCCACCGCCTGTGCCGCCAAGTGTATAAGCGGGACGAACGATGATGGGGAAACCGATTTTGTCGGCAAAAGCCAGCGCTTCTTCAAGAGTATGAACAATTGTACTGTCGGGAACGGGTTCATTTATTTCAAACATCAGCTCACGGAACAGTTCACGATCCTCCCCTTTTTTGATGGAGTCGATCGGAGTTCCTAATAATTTGACATTATGTTTTTCAAGCACTCCTGCATCATCCAATTGATAAGCAAGATTCAATCCTGTCTGACCACCTAATGTAGCGAGCAGGCCATCCGGTTTTTCTTTGGCAATGATCTTTTCCAGTACATCAACTGTCAAAGGTTCGAAATAGACAGCATCCGCATTCATATCATCAGTCATGATCGTTGCCGGATTGTTGTTTACCAGTATGACTTTATATCCTTCTTCTTTTAAAGCGAGGCAGGCCTGTGTACCTGCATAATCGAATTCGGCGGCCTGCCCGATGACAATCGGCCCCGAACCGATCACTAAAATGGTCTGTATCGTGTTGTCCTTAGGCATATGCTTTTTCTCTCCCGCTATAATCAATTATCATTTGTAAAAAGTCGTTGAATTGTGATGAGCTCTCAATGGGACCTGGATTTGCCTCTGGGTGGTACTGGGTAGTGAAGATTGGCAGGTCTTTATGCATGAGTCCCTCAACTGTGCCATCATTCACATTTCTGAAGCGAACTTGGAGTGGTGTTCCCTGTAAGCTCGGTTCATCCACCTCATAACTATGATTTTGAGAACTCATATACACCTTTTTCGTTTTCAAATCGACCACGGGCTGGTTCGCACCGCGATGTCCAAACAGCATTTTTTTTGTATTTCCCCCAAAGGCAAGGGCCGTTAATTGATGACCGAGGCAGATGCCCATCGTTGGGAAATTCGTAATGACCTTTTTTATATTACCTAAAAGATATTCCAGCTGTTTTGGATCCCCAGGCCCATTTGAAAGCAAAATACCATCGGGCTTCAATTCCTTGATTTGTTCAAATTCAGTATCGAATGGCACGACAGTGACCCGGCAGCCCTGCTCAACCAATGAATCCAATATGGATTTTTTATAACCAAAATCCATCATCACAACGTGTTTGGAACCTTCCCCGAAGCTTTCAATCTCTTTAGTGGAAACTGAGGCTACATGCGCTTCTAGACCATTCAGAGAGGCTTCGAACGTGAATGCAGTTTCTGCAGTGATGGCTGCCTGCATGGAGCCTTCCTGTCTTATATTCTTTACGACCGCTCTTGTATCCACATGACTCAATAGAGGAATATTCCATTTGTCTAAATATTCACCAAGGGAATATTTAGCTTGGTAATGAGAATGGCTCATTTTTCCTTCATATACAATAACACCGGCAACATGCGGCTTCTTACTTTCAAAATCATATTCATTAATTCCGTAATTTCCGATTAAAGGATATGTGAAAATGACAATTTGATCTTTATATGAAGGATCCGTCAATACTTCCTGATATCCTGTCATTCCTGTAAAAAAAACAATCTCTCCAGTGATTGCTTTTTCAGTCGATTTAGTCAGCAGTTCCCCTTCAAAAACGGAACCATTCTCTAAATGTAGATAGTTTTTCATGTTTTCACCTCTGTAGATGACGTATATTTATATATAGAATAGCATAATTATTCATTTTGTTCTATAAAAATTCAATAAATTTAGATTGTTTGTTTTATTGCCAATATTTTTTTAATTTTCCCAATCGCTGTATCGATGTCTGCTTCCGTAACTGTCAGGGGTGGGAGTAAACGAAGTACTTTAGGTCCTGCACTCAATACAAGCAACCCCTCTTCTTGAAGTTCCATTAAAAACCCTTGAACATCTTGTTTACATTCAATTCCGACCATCATCCCAAGCCCGCGAATCTCTTTCACTTCTTCCGTATCCTTCAGTGCGTTTGTCAATGCACTCTTAAGATATTCAGCCTTTTTCACAGTTTCTTTTAAAAACCCTGATTGGAAGATTTCATTTAAAACCGCTTCCGCAGCCGAGACACTAACCGGGTTACCGCCAAAAGTGGAACCATGACTTCCAGGGTTAAAGTACTCCGCTAGGTTGTCCTTTCCAATCATTGCCCCTATAGGCAGGCCATTTCCAAGCCCTTTTGCCGAAGTGATGATATCCGGTTGGAGATTAAAATGCTGGAATGCAAAAGGTTTCCCTGTCCGTCCTATCCCAGTCTGAATTTCATCAATGATAAGTAGGGCTCCATGTTTTTCGCATTGAGTTTGAATCGCGTCTAAATACGATTGCTGTACAACATGGATGCCACCCTCTCCTTGAACTATTTCAATCATGACAGCCGCCGTATTTTCATCTATGGCTACATTCACGGCATCATTGTCATTAAATGGAACATATTCAAATGAAGCTAGCATTGGTCCAAAACCAGTCTTGATTTTTTCCTGCCCTGTTGCTGCCATCGTTGCAAACGTACGCCCGTGGAAAGACTGTAGGCACGTGACAATTTTACTTTTCCCAGTAGCTTTACGCGCTAGTTTGATAGCTGCCTCATTCGCCTCGGCACCACTGTTAGCAAAAAACACCTGACTTAAACCGGAGGCATCCGCCAGCATTTTGGCTGTACGTTCCTGTATGGAACTTTGAAACATGTTCGATACATGCCAATATTTATTAAGCTGTTCCGTGACAGCCATTTTTACCTTCTGATGACAATGGCCAAGATTCAAAACCCCGATTCCTGATGTGAAATCCAGATACTCTTTACCTGTTGTACTCGTAATCTTCATTCCTATCGCTGAGTCTGGCTCAATGTTCCACCTTGCATATGTCGGAAATAAAGAACTCATTGAAATACCCCTTCTTCCTGCAAAAATTTTGTACCGATGAATTGTCCGCCTTCATAAAATGGATCTTTTCCACTCACGATCATCACTTCTTCAACACCTTTATTCAGCACGGACAACGCTGTAGTGACTTTTGGAATCATTCCTCCATGAATGCTTCCATCCATGATTAAATCCTTCGTTTCCGTTTCAGTCAATTTCTCAATGATCCGCTCATTCTTTAAGACCCCTTTAACATCGGTGACAAATAAACACATATCCGCCGATAGTGCCTTCGCCACGGAACCTGCAGCCATATCAGCATTCACATTTAATTTTGTACCTTCTTCGGTAGTGGCTATTGGCGTCAATACCGGACAATACCCTTTTTCAAATAGCATGCCAATTAACTCCGTATCGACTTGTTGTATCTCACCAACTGCCCCAAGTTTCTGTTCATCAATATACTCACCTATCAGGATTCCGCCGTCAGAACCATTTAAACCCACTGACTTAATGCCGTGTGCTTCCAATTTATGAACGAGACTGCGGTTCGATTTGCCTGCAAGCATAAGTTCCACGATTTCCATCACTTCAGTGGTCGTTTTTCTTAAACCATTTTCAAAGACTGGTTCAATTTCATATTTTTCAAGCATCGAATTGATATCAGGGCCGCCTCCATGAACAAAGACAATTTGGCAGCCGCCTTTTTGCAACTCTTTAACACTATTGAAAAATGACTCCGTTAACTCATTAATGATGCTGCCTCCGCACTTTATGACCAATATGTTCACTTTTCAACACCCCTTATGAACGATAGCTTCCGTTTATTTTCACATAATCATAAGTTAGATCGCAGCCCCATGCCGTCCCTGTTTCATTACCATCTTTCAAATAAACATGAATGATGATACTTTCATTTTCCAAGTATGCTTTGGCATCTTCCTCAGAAAACTGGATTGGCTCACCTTCTTTAAGAACGACGATATCTCCAAACATAATCGTTGTTTGATCCGGATGGAAACCAACTCCGCTTCTCCCCATCGCAGCAATGATTCGTCCCCAATTTGCATCCGCTCCAAAAGCTGCCGTTTTCACTAAATTTGATCCAACGATCGTCTTCGCCATCATCTGTGAATCTTGCTTCGTATGCATGCCATGAACATTCACTTCTATCAGTTTCGTTGCACCTTCTCCGTCTTTCGCGATTTGTTTGGCCAGATTTTCGGAAGTTTGTTTTAATAATTCCAAGAAGACAGACCATTCTGGATGGTTAGGTGTCAAAGGTTCATTGTTCGCTTCTCCATTCGCTAGCACTAACACCATATCATTCGTTGAACAATCACCATCAACCGTGATTTGATTGAATGTATCATTGGTTATCGAAGATAATGCTTGCTGTAAATCATTCGGTTCAATGACAGCATCCGTCGTAATGAAACCTAGCATGGTGGCCATGTTTGGATGAATCATCCCCGAACCCTTCGCAGCTCCGCCCATTTTCACGGTTTTACCGTCAATACTTGTTTCATAACCACAACTCTTCGTTACGATATCCGTTGTTAAAATGGAGGTACCAAAATCCTTTGCTGCTTCAGGTGTATTTTCCGGTTGCAATGACTCTATGCCTTTTTTAACTTTTTCCATTTCCATATATTCCCCGATGACTCCCGTTGATGCCACTGCAAATGAATGATCTTCCATGCCGAACTTTTGAGCGGCAAGTTTCCTCATTTCCTTGGCATCTTTTAAACCCTGCTCTCCTGTACAAGCATTCGCACAAGCACTATTCACTACAACTCCGTGAAGTTTTCCAGTAACGGCAATGCTATCCTTCGTTATATTGATAGGAGCGGCTTGAACTACATTTTGTGTATAAACCGCCGCGGCTGATGCTGGGACCTCCGTAAAAATAATACCAACATCTTTTTTGGAGTAGCGCAATCCTGCATGCACTCCTGATGCCTTAAACCCTTGAGGCATTAAAATATTTCCTTCTTGAACTTGTTTGATTTCTTCAACTGGCTGTAGTGTTTTCATATTTCCCTCCAAATTTTTTACGGATATAGTGGACTGTTCCATAGTCCTGCCGTTTCTTCTAAACCCATTAATATATTTGCATTTTGAATGGCCTGCCCTGCAGCACCCTTCACTAAATTATCAATAACGGAAACAACCGTTACCTTACCTGTTCTTTGATCATATGAGACACCAATATCGCAAAAGTTCGATCCATATACCTGTTTCGTGGATGGAAAGCGATCGAGCGGCTGCACCCGGACAAATGGATGGTTTTCGTATACTGTTTCGTATAAATCCTTTAATTCAGCATTTGAGGTTTCCCGATTTACCTTGATATACATCGTTGCCATGATTCCTCTAGTCATTGGAACTAGATGGGTATTGAAGGTAATCGGCTGTAAATCTGATGACCACCGTCCAAGCTGTTGTTCGATTTCCGGTATGTGCTGATGTTGATTCACCTTATAAATTTTAAAGTTCTCATTCATTTCACTAAAATGTGTTACGGCCGAAAGTGATTTACCCGCCCCGGAAACCCCGGATTTTGCATCGATGATCACCTCTGCGGATGCACCAGCCAATCCTTCAGTGAATAAAGGGGCAAGACCTAAAAGTGAAGCTGTTGGGTAGCACCCTGGATTTGCAACAATCTTTGCTTTCTTTATTGATTTTTCATTCCATTCAGTCAATCCATATACAGCTTTTTCAACAATATGCTGTGGTGCGGCTGGTTTTTTATACCAATGTTCGTATTCTCCTGGGGTTTGAAGCCTGAGATCTCCTGATAGGTCGATTACTTTAATATCAAGGTCTGAAAATTCCGAAATTAATTGTGAGGAAATCCCCGAAGGAGTTGCAAGAAATACAATATCAGAGTTTTTTGCAATCACTTCCGGATCAATTTCTTCTAATTTATCATTCATATGCATTAAATGTGCATTTTCTTCATATAAACTTCGACCGGATTGAGATGAAGTATGTAATGATTTTATTTTTAATTGCGGATGGTTATTCAATAATCTTATTAGTTCCACCCCTCCATAACCTGTTGCACCTACTATTGATACGTTCATTAAACCATCTCCTATAATTTTAAGTCCCTGTCATTCTTTGATTCTATTATTATAAGACTGAATAAAAATAAAATCAAATGTATTTTTATAAAATTTTAAACTTAGCATTTTATCGGGAAACTCCCACTAAAACTTCTATATTTATCCAAAAATGTTGACTACTAGTGATTTTTCCGTTTAAATCAAAGATAGTAATTGTGTAATAACGGTAACTGAAAGGTGGTCATATACATGAATGAATTTTCGTTTTCTAATCGGATGCATACACTTTTAGATAATAATCAGCACGTTAAACATATAGAAAAAGGGCGCTTCCTTTTTCAGGAGAGCACCCTAGCCAGTGATTTATATTACATTTTAAAAGGCAAAGTAGAAGTGAGCAAGGTTGTTCCGGACGGCCGGGAATTAACTATGCGCATTTGTTCGGAGAATGATTTGGTTGGGGAAACAGTCCTTTTTTCTCAGAATCCGAAATATATGATGAATGCAAAAATGTTGGAAGATGGAACTGTAGCGGTTATTTCCAAAGAATCATTAGAAGGGAAAATCGCTTCCGATAGCCATCTTGCTGTTGATATGATGACATGGCTATCCGCTCTAAACCGTAAAAATCATGCTAAATTCCGCGATATGTTCCTACACGGTAAGAAAGGTGCATTTTACTCCACTCTCATCCGTTTATCCAATAGCTATGGCACAGTAGTTGAAGACGGCAAAGTTATCAATCTTCCCTTTACAAACCAAGAACTCGCCAATTTTTGCGGCACATCTCGTGAGGTCGTCAATCGTTTGCTCGCTCATTTAAGGAAAAACAATATCGTCTCCATCAACAAGGGACACATCACGATTCTTGACGTTGACTATTTAAAACAGGAAATCGACTGTGAAAACTGTCCAATTGAAATCTGTACCATCGATTAAAAACTCCACAATAAAAGTGAGAATACATAATTCCATACTTATCTTAAAATGATCGGATTATTTTTCAGGATCATTCATCCCTGGGACCATCGAATAATTTTCAAGACTGATAAAATGCATAAAAAAAGTATAAAAGAAATCATTTCAACTATCTACAGGCGTCCACGGTCTATACAAATATGCATATTGAATTTTATTGAATCAAGGGATGGCGAAGTGCCATCCCTTGATTTTTTCATATTCCAGGAGTTTGAGAACTTATTGTTTGTCACCCGCCAATGAATGACATTTCGATTTTCCCCTGTTTTTTCACCGTTCCCGCTGCCCGCTCATCTGAATAACGGTCGTCCCTCTGGTTCCAAAGTGAAATGATGAAGTCAGTCAATTCTTCATCTGCCATGTCAGAACGGAGCAATGACTTCAAATCATGTCCCTTTCCATTAAATAGACATGTATATAAACTTCCGTTGGCAGAAAGACGTGCACGAGTACAGCTGGAACAAAAAGACTCGGATACGGATGTTATGAACCCCACTTCGGCAGTAGATCCTTTATACCTAAAGCGTTTTGCCACTTCTCCATAATAATCTTCTTCAACTGGTTCAAGATCGAATTCAGCCTGGAGTATCTCGAGCAACTCTTTTTTCGTAATGACATTCTTCAACTGCCAGCCATTTGTATGTCCGACATCCATGAATTCTATATAACGTAATGGAATGCCCTCTTCTTTACAAAAACGGGCCATCGGCAGGATTTGAGATTCATTGGCTTCTTTTTTCACTACCATATTCACTTTTACTCCAAGACCGGCTTCTCTTGCAGCAGCTATGCCTTCAAGAACCGGCTTTATCCCGATACCCCTGCCGTTCATTTTCTTAAAAAGTTCCTCATCGAGGCTGTCTAAACTGATATTCACCCTCTGTAAACCAGCTGCCTTTAAATTCGCGGCATGTTTTTTCAGAAACACACCGTTTGTGGTCAACCCAATATCTTCTATACCTTCAATTTTAATGAGCTCTGAAATCAGTGTTGTAAGTTCTTTCCGCAGTAGAGGCTCCCCGCCTGTCAATCTTAGTTTTTTAACGCCCAAGCTTGCAAATATTTTAGAAAGCCTTACGAGTTCCTCATAAGACAAGAGCTCACTTTTAGGCAAAAATTGAAATTTTTCATGAAAAATTTCAGCCGGCATGCAATATTGACAGCGAAAGTTACACCGGTCTATGACGGAAATTCTTAAATCCCTAAGTGGTCTGTGCAAGGAATCTTTAATATGACGGATCAATTAACCACTCCTATCCGAAAGTATTAGAAAAAACCAGTTCATAAACAGTGGCACCACATATTCGGGTCACAGTTTTTTGACTGGCTTTAAGTTCTATTACGTGGTAATTATTTAATTCCTAATGCTATTTTAGCATATCTGGACATTTTATCTTTCGACCATGGCGGACTCCAGACAATCTTCACATCTGTTTCCTTGACCTCTGGAATATCTTCCAGAACCAGTTTCACTTGATCGACAATCGTCCCAGCAAGTGGACATCCCATAGAGGTCAATGTCATTGATACTGTAGTCAGGCCTGCTTCATCCATATCCACATCATACACCAAACCTAAATTCACAATATCTATACCAAGCTCCGGGTCAATGACCTGCTCCAAAGCTCCTAAAATAATGTCTTTTGTATCTTGATCCACTTCAATCACTCCTTTTATGAGAAATCTCTCGTTTTAGATATAGTCGGTTTCATCATTATTTGTCCAATTTAGACTTTACACTATGTCCGTATTAGAATCATAACAGATTTCGAGTGAGTACTTAAGCTTTTTGCACAGTTGGCTGTAAATGTTTCTCGAACCAGTCTGCTGTCATAAGCACACCTTCTCTACTGACCTTATGACCAGCTTTAGGGTCCAGGATAAAATCAATTTTTTCATCTGCTTCATTATACCCTGCTTTTACTCCCTCATAAAAGCTGTATGCATGTTGATAAGGTACAACGGGATCTTTAGCACCATGCCAAAAAAGTAACGGGCGGTTAGAAAGCCTATCCTGGTTAAGACTCAAATCAAATGGCTTGAGCTGTTCAATCACCTTGGCTACTTCCTCATCAGTAGCAGGGAATTTCACTTTCCTTTTCTTAATCTCTTCCATTTGGAGTTCTGCATACGCGACATATGAAGGATTCCCCATTAAACTGACGCCGGCCGTTATCCAGTCATATGCTGCCAGGGCCCCGTTAGTCACAATTCCACCCATCGAGGTGCCCGCTACACCAATTCTGTCAGGATCGATTAATTTTCTGGACAAAAAATCCTCCTTCATAAATGATATATCCTTGATGGTCTGTAAAACCATTTCCCAAAAACGGGGCATCATTTGAGAATCACTTAAACCAGCTTCCCTTTCGCCATGATGAATCACATCGGGAAGTAGCACACGAAACCCCTTTTCAGCCATTAAATATGCATAGTGAAGATTGTGTTCTTTTGCACTTTGAAAACCATGTATAAAAATAATTAGCGGCAATTCCTGATGGTAAGTGGTCTGCTCACTTATGTGTAAAACAGGAATAGTTCCAATTTGTTCTTTTTCAATTATGATCAAGATAACCCCTCCGAATAGTTTGTTCCGGTTTTCACCTAAAGGTTTTTTTCAAATGCCCTCTCATAAGAACTTTGATTATGCTCCTATTTCCATTCCTTTAGATCTGTACTTCACTTTTACGTATTATCATCCAGCGTATAGTAATATCATACAGGAATGCATAAAGAATGAAAAAGATTTACATTTACTTTAAAATAGTCTTAACAATATTTGCATATAATGAAATCAAAAAGAACAGAAGGTGTACACATGGCTGAGAAACATTTAATCGTATTGGATCTTGATGGTACTTTACTTACCGATAAAAAAACAATTTCCCCAAGGACTAAAAAAACACTACTGAAACTAAAAGAAGATGGACACGAAGTTATGATTGCTACCGGGCGTCCCTTTCGCTCAAGTGAACTTTATTACCGGGAATTGGGGTTAACTACACCAATCGTTAATTTCAATGGCGCTTTCGTCCATCACCCATTACAGACAAGCTGGGGGGTATACCACTCTCCACTGGATATAAGTGTTGCGAAAGATATTGTTGAAGCATGTGATCAGTTTCAATATCACAACATCATCGCAGAGGTCCGGGATGAGGTTTATGTCCATTACCATGATGATAAATTGATGAACATGTTCAATGTAGGAAATCCGATCATGAAGACGGGTGACTTACGCAATTACCTTCAGGATTCCCCAACTTCTATGCTAATTCATACAGATAGTGAATATGTGGGACAGATTCGTCAGCATTTATCCGATGTCCATGCAGAATTGGTCGATCATCGACGCTGGGCAGAGCCTTTTCATATCATCGAAATCATTAAGAGCGGGCTAAGTAAAGCTGTGGGTCTACAACGGGTATCCAACTATTTGGAAATCCCCCAAAACAGGATTATCGCTTTCGGAGATGAAGATAATGATTTGGAAATGCTTGATTACGCGGGAACGGGCGTTGCTATGGGAAATGCCATCTCACCTGTAAAAACGGTGGCAAATACGACAACATTGACGAATGAAGAAGATGGTATTGCCGTCTTCCTCGAAGAAAAATTTAATATAAAATCCTGATACGTCAATTTTTACCTTCATAAAATCTCTCTTTGTAGCCAAACTAATATGGACAACAGCTTCCTTTCTGTTGTCAACAACGCTCAGAATCGGAGGAGATAAGCATGGGTAAAAGCAGTAAATCTAAACGATTTGTACAGCAGGGCAAAGATAGTGTTGCCAGGCATGCAGAAAAAATCCCTTATCACACTACGTTTGAAGAGGCTGAAAAAGACAGGTTGAGAATTATGTCTGAACAAAGCTATGGTGGCTTCTGATGGGAAACAAATTATTTCAAAAAGCTAGAGAATTTGTTGAAGAAGCTCTCCACTCTGAGCATGACGGTGACCAGCAAAAGACAGAGGATATCGCTAAAAATGCGCTTTCATCGGCTTTTGCCAACACGTCCGAGGCCGAAAAAGAACAACTGCGAGAATTACAAGAAGAGCTGGAAAACCACTCGAAATAAAGCGAAAGCCTCCAGGAAATCCTGGAGGCTTTCACTTTGTTGACTAGCTATTTCGTACCTTTCCGCCTTTTTCACCAATCTCTTTATAAAAACCTTTCCCATGCGTTTCGGAAGTTGCCTCTCCGCCTTTTTGTCCAATTTCTTGATAGAAATCCTTATCATGTTTTTCCGATGTCGCCTCTCCGCCCTTTTGTCCAATTTCCCGGTAAAAATCCTTGTCGTGATTTCTTGAAGTGGCTTCCCCGCCTTTACGTCCTGCTTCTTGTCTGCTCATTTTTTCGTCGTTAGCCATTTTCATCACTCCTCATAAGATTTTATATTGGCGCTACACTATAAGAATTAGCCGTTTTGTTCCAGCAATAAACTTAAAACGCCGAAATATCCCCATTTGTCATCGAAGTGTAATGGCCTTAATTTCCTGTTAATATCACTCCCTGCGAAAGGTACCGACAATCCCTGAAGTTTCTATGATGTTTGTGAACGCGTGCGGATCAACTTCTTTGATGATCCGTTCAAGGTCATACAATTCATACCTAGTAATGACAATCAACAACATTTCCTTATTTTCATTAGTAAACGCACCTTTTGCGGGTACCCTTGTAATTCCGCGAACTAACTTTGCATGGATTGCCTGTTTAAGTTCTTCGCTTTGCTTTGTAATGATCATGGCTGTAAGCTTCTCATGACGCGTATGTATTGCGTCCACAACACGTGTCGATGTGTATAGGGTAACAAGAGTATACAAAGCTTTTTCCGGTCCATATACTGCACCTGCCGTAACAATGATCACACCATTCAGCAGAAATAAATAAGTACCTACAGGTTTATCCTTCTTCTTTGATAGAAGCATGGCGATGATATCCATCCCACCAGTCGATGCACCATACTTCAAGGTGATCCCCACACCTACTGCCGCGATGACCCCGCCAAACACTGCATTCAATAATATGTCAGGTGACCAGCGCGTTATGGGGATGAATTCCATGAAAAGGGACATCAAGACAACGCTCAGAAAACTATAAAAGGTAAAGGACTTTCCGACTTTCCGCCAAGCAATGATCGTTACTGGAATGTTCAATAAAAGCAATAGAATACCTGTCGATACATTAAAAGGGGCAAAAGAACCTATCATCCTTGATAGAAGCTGTGCCACTCCTGTAAAGCCGCTTGCATAAACATTTGCCGGTATTAGAAAAAAGTTCATTGCAATTGCATTCAGCAACGCCCCGACCACAACTATGATAATTTTCTTAATTTCACCACTATACATCCTAAAAACCTCCATTTCACCCTTATCCTATTATCTTTTTACCGTTGATTATTTATTCTATTTACGTAGAGATTGAATTTTTACCGTTACGTGCTACACTAAAAAGAAGAGTGACTACTCATTTTCTAAAAATTGTAAAAAAGAAAGCAGGTGTATTATGGCTATCACAATTCTTGCAGATAGTGCGTGTGATTTGCCATTGTCTTTCTATAAGGAAAACAATGTATCATTGATCCCTTTACAAGTTCATCTTGATGGGAAAAATTATGAAGATTTACTTACCATTAATTCTCATGAAGTCTTTCAGGCGATGATTGACGGAAAATCTCCGAAAACATCGCAAACTTCTCCAGAATACCTCATAGATCTTTTCACACAGTTTGCCTTGGAGAAAAAACAAGGGATTTATATAGCCTTCTCCTCCGAGTTATCCGGAACGTATCAAACGGCAGTGATGATTCATAATCAGGTGAAAGAAGAGTACCCAGACCTTGACATTGAAATCGTCAATACGAAATGCGCTTCAATGGGTGTCGGTTTAATCGTAAAGAAAGCAGCAGAACTAGCAGCAAACGGTGCCTCTAAAGAAGAAATTCTTGCTGACATCGATTTTTACACTAAGCATATGGAGCATTTATTCACTGTAGATAATCTTGAATATTTAGCTCGTGGCGGCCGCATCTCCAAAACTTCTGCCCTTGTTGGCGGATTATTAAACATTAAACCGTTATTACATGTAGAAGATGGGAAGCTTGTGCCACTTGAAAAGATACGTGGTAAAAAGAAATTGATTAAACGTGTAATCGAATTAATGCATGAAAGAGGCAAAAATTTAACAACCCAAACGATTGCCATCAGTCATGGAGATGATGAAGAAACGGCATTGGAGTGGAAAGAAGCCATCCAAAATGAATTCGGGACAACGGATTTCATCATCCATACTATCGGCTCGGTCATCGGTGCACATGCCGGTCCTGGTACAATTGCCCTCTTCTTCCTAAACGATACCCCTGAGAAATCATAAACATACATACTCCCTTCCATAATTGTGAACAATACATATTGATCATGATTTTGGAAGGGAGTTTTTATTATGTCAAAAACAAAAGATAACAATAAAAGACCAAAAGATAACCAAGCGATAAATGCTGAAAAAAATATCGCTTATCAGGAAAACCTCGCTGCAGGTAAACACTCCTATTCGAAGAAAACGGATCATCAATGAAGCTTGGGGCTTGCCCCCTTGCTTGTTTAATAGGCAGTCCCCGATTTAACATAAGGCCTATATGGTTGTCTTCCTTTCACACTTTCTCTATAATAAAGGAAATAAAACCTGCTGGAGGTAAGTGATGGCAAAGGAAAATTCATTTGATATTGTATCCAAAGTAGACTTCTCAGAAGTAACGAATGCAGTTACGATGGCTATGAAGGAAATTCAGACCCGCTATGATTTTAAAGGGAGCATAAGCAGCATCACCATTGAAAAGGAAGACCTCATTTTAGTATCTGACGATGAATATAAGCTCGAGCAGTTGAAGGATGTTCTCATCAGCAAACTCATTAAACGGGACGTACCAATCAAGAATCTGGACTATGGTAAATTAGAAGGAGCTTCTGGCGGAACCGTCCGCCAACGGGCAAAGCTAATTCAAGGCATTGATAAAGAACAAGCAAAAAAAATAAATACCATCATTAAAAATAGTGGTCTTAAAGTGAAAAGCCAAATTCAAGATGATCAAATCCGTGTTACCGGAAAAAACCGCGATGATTTGCAAGGAATCATATCCGCAATCCGTGGCGCAGACCTTTCCATTGATGTACAATTCTTAAATTACCGCTAAGTAAGAAGGCCTCACCTGCTTTGGGTGGGCCTTTTTTATATGTAGTTGCAGCTACGGCATTACCTTCTTACCTCAAATGAATCTCCTTCATCGAACATGGTAAGACTATTCATGTTCCCTCAATTAATCATTCGAAATTTTCTCAAAGAAGGTTAATTTTCCCATGTTTTCATTTACCAAAAAGAAGGAATAGAAAAAGCGTAGATAATTAAACAGGAGGCGTTTTAATCTTGACTACTCAAAACCAAAACCAGAACAAACAAGGTTTTCCACCTCAACATCAACAGCATCAACCTGGAGTGGAAACAAAAATGGAACCGAACCCTGATTCAGTTAAAGCAACCTACAAAGGAAGTGGCAAACTAAAAAGTAAAACGGCAATCATAACAGGAGGAGATAGCGGAATCGGTAAATCGGTTGCGATTTATTACGCAAAAGAAGGAGCGAATGTGACAGTTGCTTACTTGGATGAACACGAGGATGCCAAAGCGACAAAAGAATTGATTGAAAAAGAAGGCCAGAAATGTTTACTCATTTCCGGGGATATCGGTAATGAAGCCTTCTGTCAGGATGTCGTCAAAAAAACGGTTGATGAATTCGGCGGGTTGGACATTCTAGTCAACAACGCCGGAGAACAGCATGTACAGACAAGTATCCTTGACATTTCAGCTGAACAATTGGAAAAAACGTTCCGCACGAATATTTTTTCGATGTTCCACTTAACCAAAGCTGCATTGAAGCACCTTAAAAAAGGAAGCAGCATCATTAATACAACCTCTATCACAGCCTATCAGGGCAACCCGAAACTAATCGATTACTCTTCAACAAAAGGAGCAATACTGGCATTTACGAGAGCTCTTTCAAACTCCATTTCAAAAGATGGAATCAGAGTGAACGGTGTTGCGCCAGGCCCAATCTGGACACCATTGATTCCTGCCTCATTCGGCGAAGAGGATGTTGCCAAATTCGGACAAAATACTCCAATGGGCCGCGCAGGGCAGCCAGAGGAATTAGCACCGGCCTATGTTTATTTGGCAAGTGATGATTCATCCTATGTCAGTGGACAAGTCATCCATGTAAATGGCGGTACCGTTGTAAACGGATAAAAATGAACATCGAGTAGGAGGAGGCGCCTAGCCTCCGACCTCTCACACCACCGTACGTACCGTTCGGTATACGGCGGTTCAGTTTAAGTCTGACGTAGTTTTG
>NZ_JBHXAS010000065.1:0-27457 GCF_042727425.1 Peribacillus sp. NPDC060253 | reverse complement strand
CCTTTATATAGTAAACTCACAATAGGTTCGTTAACTTTTAGCTGCTAGAGATGAGGTAAGTTTAATCCTATGAAAAATAAAAAGTTAAGGGCATTTCTTTATTTGACCATTCTTTTATTAATTGTTTTCATTCTCCTAAATATGTTTTCTACTTATTTAAGTATTAAAAATTCTGTTCAAAAATCCGTTGCCAATCAAAACTTGGTAGCTGCTAGGTCCATTGCCGACTCAATGGATATAGAGGCCTATCAACGATTTCTTAATAACCAAGTAAAGAGCCGGGAATATGAGGATATTAAAGCTTACTTAGAGGATGCCCGTGAAAAAATCGGAGCTTTGTATGTTTATACCATTAAGGTAGATAATCCGGTAGTATCAAAGGCCATGATTACTGGCTTTTCTAAAGATCATAAAGGGGATTTTCCTATTGGTGGGGTATGTACTGTACCAGCCAAGCAGGTGAAACAGGCCTATGAAGGCAAAAGCTTTATTACTGGGATTCTAGAGGATCCGGAATATGGGGATTATTTGACTGTCGGAGTGCCAATGAAAGATCAAGGTGGTAAGATTATTGGTTTTTTAGGTATTGATGTTAGTGCTGAGGATATCAATTCCATTAATGAAAAAGTATTGAAAAGCAGTATTGCCATCCTGGTTTATAACGGGGGATTTGTTATTATGCTGCTGGTAACCTTTTTTGTCATTCAAAAATGGTATCAAAAAGAACTGACACGTGAAGTGGGGGATACGGAGGATACATATCAATCGGAATTTCAATCGCTTATTGCTTCGGTCCATTCGTTAAGGCATGACTTTTCCAATCATATTCAGGTGATACACGGCCTTCTTAAATTAGAAGAGAACGCTAAAGCACTCGATTATTTAACCGGGCTCTCAAAAGAAGTGCATTCGATTGCATCGATGAAGTTGGATGTAATCCATCCAGGCCTATCTGTCCTGTTAGAGACTAAAAGGCTCTCCGCGCAGAATTATAACATCGATATTGAGCTTGATATTTCATCTAACTCGTTCAACAGGGTCAAAACAATCGATTTGATAAAATTGTTATCAAATGTCATAGATAATGCCATTGAGGCAACGATTGAATTGCCAGAGCAAGAACGCCGAATGAAAATTGCCTGTATAGCGGATGAGGAAAAGTATACGTTTATGGTCACGAACACCGGTCAAATGATTTCCGCCTTAGACCAGGAGAATATATTCGCTAGCGGATTTTCAACCAAAAAGGCACAAAAGGGCAAGGTTCGCGGGCAAGGCTTGTTTATCGTTAAAGACTTAGTGGACAGGTATGATGGAGAGATTCGAGTACAGTCTAATGAGAAGCAGACTTCCATTACGATGATTATACCTGTAAATGGAAAAATGGGCTGATTCATTTTCAAAGGGAAGCACAATAAAAAGTCCATAAAAAGGGTGCTGAAAACCTAAAAGGAATGATTCCTAATAATATAGAAGGAATCATTCCTTTTTTTTATGACCAGGGTATTGAAGCATCGTGACCACATCTATCTTACAGCAAATTCATTCCTCAAATAATCAATCATCTGTCCAAAAAAGTACGTGTACCTAGTAAAGTCCTGTTTATGAAAATGAAGCCTTATTAATGAAGAGTTAATAGCAATGATCAAAAATTGGATGTTTCAAATTCTATAATCTTCTTATGCAAAAACAACCGTTTTGGCAGGTTAAAAATGAATGTAAATAAAGTGACCTTAAGACAACCTTACCTTAATGCCTTTCCTTAAAAAGAAGTGAATAAAAGAATGGCAAATGGACATAATGGGAAGATGTTTAGCTGCTTTCATCGAGATTATGATAAGATGGAAAAAAATCATATAAGGCAGTGAGAGTGTGAAACAACAAAAAGGAAAACTTCTCGTCATCATTGGACCGACTGCTGTTGGCAAGACAAAAATGAGCATCGAGATGGCTAAGTTATTTAATGGTGAAATTATTAGCGGAGATTCGATGCAGGTATATAAAGGAATGGATATTGGGACTGCAAAAATCAAGAATGAAGAAACAGAAGGAATTCCGCACTTTTTACTGGACATTAAGGATCCGGATGAACCATTTAGTGCAGCTGAGTTCCAGGAGCGCGCTAATGCTTGTATCGAGGACATCCAAAGCAGAGGTAAACTCCCTATTATCGTCGGTGGAACAGGATTATACATACAATCAGTCATTTATGATTATCAATTTTCGGAAGCTCCATCAGACCCCGTTTATAGGGCTGGACTGGAAAAACAGGTAAGGGAGTTCGGAATCAATCCTGTTTTTGAGCAATTGCGCAAGGTCGACCCTGAAAGTGCAAATCGGATTCATCCTAATAATGTAAGACGGGTAATCAGGGCACTTGAGATTTTCCATTGTACAGGTAGTACGATGAGTGAGCAGCTGAATGATCAGCCTACAGAATTGAAATACGATACGTGCATCATTGGCTTGACAATGGAACGTGAAAAATTATATCAACGTATCGATCAACGTGTTGATGGGATGGTAGAAGAAGGGCTAATTCAAGAGGTGAAGTCATTTTATGAACAAGGATTGAGGGATTGCCAATCAATCCAGGCTATAGGCTATAAAGAAATCTATGATTATTTTGAAGGAAGAGCTTCATTGGATGAAGCAGTGGAAACTTTAAAGCAAAACTCTCGTCGATACGCCAAAAGACAATTAACTTGGTTTCGGAACAAAATGGATGTGATTTGGTTTAATATGACCGATCTCGAAGGCTTTCCAAAAAAAATACATGAAATATCTGGATTTATTGCAGGAAAGCTTTTCAATGAAGGCGAATACATAAAATTAGAGAGAAAAGAGGAGGACTAATACATGAAACAATCAGTAAATATTCAAGATCAATTTCTTAATCAATTAAGAAAAGACGGTACGTATGTGACGGTATTTTTATTAAATGGTTTCCAGATTAGAGGTCAAGTTAAAGGGTTCGATAATTTTACCGTTTTATTTGAATCAGAGGGCAAACAACAGTTAGTTTATAAACATGCGATTTCTACATTCGCTCCACAACGTAATGTTCAAATTGATTACGAGGTGAAGGAATAATCATATATATGAATGTAAAAACAGGTTTCGCTTATAGCGACCTGTTTTTTTTTGTTTGCTTTGCTCGTTTCTTTTTCAAAGAATCGATAATTTTACGTATCTATATTGAATATATATTAATGGACGGATTATTTTCCGGGAAACCGCAGGAAATGACATCACAGCAAATAAATTGCCGAATCGGAAGAGTACTTGTCGTAAATATTTTTCTGAGGGAAGTATTCTGTCAGAATAAGGCGTCTTTTGAAAGAGAATATGGCAAATTATAAGGGATTTTTGGAATACCAAAAAGTAATTAGGGGAAATTTTCGATGGGTTTAGTTATGGCTAAGCTACCTATGACTATGCCATCATAAATCGAATGAAATTGTGGAGTTAGGGGTCCAAGATGGAGAGGTGAATGCATTGGAACAACCGATCCGTATGAAAAATAACGGGCAAATCAATATTGTGTTTAATGCGGAAAACAGAAAAGCGCTACAAAAGGATCTGCCGATAAAAGAAATTTTGGTGCAAGAAATCCCCCACCAGCATGTAGCATTGAAGGAAATTGAAGATGAACTTAAATCGCTGGTAGGAATGGAAGAAATGAAACGGATGATCAAAGAGATATATGCCTGGATTTACATCAACAAGCAGCGTGAGGCAAAAGGGCTGAAGACCGGCCGTCAAGCACTGCATATGATGTTTAAAGGAAATCCTGGAACAGGGAAAACAACGGTTGCACGTTTAATCGGGAAGTTGTTTCAAAAAATGAATGTACTCTCAAAAGGGCATTTAATTGAAGCGGAGAGGGCAGATCTGGTCGGGGAATATATTGGTCATACTGCCCAAAAAACTAGGGATTTAATTAAAAAAGCCATTGGCGGGATTTTATTTATTGATGAAGCCTATTCTTTGGGAAGAGGCGGAGAAAAGGATTTTGGTAAAGAAGCCATAGATACCCTTGTTAAACATATGGAAGATCGCCAACATGAATTCATTTTAATTCTTGCTGGGTATTCGCGGGAAATGGATTATTTCCTCAGCCTTAATCCTGGCCTTCATTCCAGGTTCCCGCTTGTTGTAGACTTTCCGGATTATACGATTGATCAGTTAATGGAGATAGCTGATCGTATGCTGCAGGAAAGGGAATATTTAATGAATCGGGATGCTGAAAGGAAATTAAAAGATCACTTAATCGTATTACGTTCATTTCGAGGATCGATTTCATTCTCTAACGGCCGTTATATCCGCAATGTACTTGAAAAGTCGATTAGGGTGCAGGCAATGCGGCTTTTACTGGAGGATTCGTTTGAAAAAGCCGATTTACTGACCCTTACCAGCCAAGATTTGATTTTTGAGGATGATGAGAAAGAATGACAAAGGAAAGCCCACCAAAATGGCGGGCTTTTCAAATTTATGTTTTCGGCACCCATTTTTTATTGGGAAGGTGCCAATTATAAGTGTAAGAAAGGACTCGTAATATTGTGATGACGACAAAGAGCATATAAAGCTGCCATGACTGGGATAATACTCCGCTTCCTAAAGCTAAGCCTGCAATGATGGCCCACACTACGTAAATTTCTTTTCTGAAGACCAATGGCTTTCTTCCGGCCAGCACGTCACGGACTATTCCTCCGCCGCATCCGGTTAATGCTGCTGATACGATGATGGCACTTATTGGATGATTAAGTTCTACGGCATACATTGCGCCTTGGATAGCAAAAGCTGAAAGGCCAATGGCATCACTGAAGTTTCCCCATCTATCCCAATGTTTTGATAGGATTGTAGGAAAAACAAAAACGATGGTGATGGATATTATAGCAATGGTGAAATAAAAACTTTGATTCCATAACGTTGAAACGGGGACGCCTATCAGTAGATTCCGAATTGCCCCTCCGCCAAAGGCCGTTATGATTCCTAAAATATAAACTCCTAAAATATCATACTCTTCTTCCATGGCAATGATGGTCCCGCTAATGGCAAATGCTATTGTACCTATGAAACTTAATACTTCCCATGTCATATGAATGTTCCCTCTATGTCTTCTCAAATTTGATGTTAAAGTCAAACTTGATTTTAGCATGATTATGGACTTTTTAAAACGGTAAAAGCTTAGTTTTCAGGAAAGTTTTATAAGTGCGAATTTTTTGTTATGATTAACTGAAATCTTCGAGAAGGTGGTGCATGATTTGGAAGGACGAATAAAGGAAAAAGCCGTGTTGATAGGGTGTCAAACAACAGAAGCTAATGAACGTTTTGATTATTCACTTGATGAGTTGGCTTCGTTGGCGAAGACGGCGAATGCTGAGGTATTACTAACCATAACCCAGAAAAGGGAAACCATCGATCCGGCTACATATATAGGAAAAGGCAAAGTGGAGGAGCTTCGGAATCTGGAAGAGGAGCTGGAGCCGGATTTATTCATCTTTAATGATGAACTATCCCCGAGCCAGATTCGAAACCTTTCGAAACAATTGGAGGCAAGGATCATTGATCGGACGCAGCTCATATTAGATATATTTGCTCAGCGTGCGCGTTCCAGAGAAGGGAAGCTGCAGGTCGAACTTGCTCAGCTCCAATACCTATTGCCGCGTTTAGTCGGACAGGGAACGGCCATGTCCAGGCTTGGGGGCGGAATCGGAACAAGGGGTCCAGGAGAAACGAAGCTTGAAAGCGACCGTCGTCACATTCGAGGCAAGATTGATGAAATCAAGCAACAATTAAGTAGCATAGTGAAGCACCGAGAACGCTATCGCGATAGAAGGAAACGGAATAAGACCTTCCAAATTGCACTAGTAGGATATACCAATGCAGGTAAATCAACGCTGTTCAACCGTTTGACGGAGGCGGATTCATTCGAAGAGAACCAGTTGTTCGCTACACTGGACCCCATGACACGAAAAGCCATTCTCCCCAGCGGCTTTACCGTGCTGTTGACGGATACGGTTGGCTTTATACAAGATTTGCCGACATCCTTAATCGCCGCGTTCCGCTCGACTCTGGAAGAAGTGAAAGAAGCGGATCTGTTGCTCCATGTGGTCGATTCCTCAAGTGCCGATTACTTTAATCATGAGAAAACGGTGCATGATTTGCTAAATGACTTAGAAGTCCCTTCCATTCCACAGCTAACGTTGTATAATAAGAAGGATAAGGTTCACGCTGATTTTGTAAGGTCTTCCAATCATCCTTCTTTATTGATCAGTGCTTATGAACCATCGGACCTGAATCATATCATGGAAGAAATTGAAAAGTACGTGATTGAAGAAATGGTCCCATATTATGTTTTCCTTCCTTCGAGTGAGGGTAAACTATTATCACAGCTAAAGAATGAAACCATATTGCGCACTCTCTCCTTTAATGAAGAAACGGAAAGATATGAATGCAAAGGTTTTTGTCTAGCTGATCATCCATTAACCGGGCAGCTAGAGAAATTTTCATTATAAAGGGGAATTTTTGATGTATCAGCAGTTAACAAATGGAGAAGTGTTAAAAAACATTGTCCAGGAAGTCGAAGCAATGATTTCTCCATTACATAAGCAAGTGGATGAACGAATTGAAGAAAATCAATTCCGGGTATTACAAAGCTATCAAGCACATAGAGTGAGTGATTCACATTTCATCCCTACGACAGGGTACGGATACGATGATACGGGACGCGATACGCTTGAATTGATATATGCAGATGTTTTTGGTGCGGAAGCTGGATTAGTACGCCCTCAGATTATTTCGGGGACACATGCCATTTCCACCGCCCTTTTCGGCATATTGCGCCCAGGTGATGAATTGTTATACATAACTGGAAAGCCGTATGATACGTTGGAAGAGATTGTCGGTATCCGGGGCTCGGGCATAGGATCTTTACGCGATTTTAATATAAGCTATAAGGCCGTTCCGTTAGCGGAAGCTGGAACCGTTGATTTTAAAGCAGTCAAGCAAGCCATTCAACCAAATACCAAGATGATCGGTATACAGCGGTCAAAAGGGTATGCTACACGTCCTTCTTTCACGATTGATGAAATCAAGGAAATGATTTCCTTTGTAAAAGAAATAAATCCTGAAATTGTCGTCTTTGTCGACAACTGTTATGGAGAGTTTGTTGAAACGCAAGAGCCATGTCATGTCGGGGCGGATTTAATGGCAGGTTCATTGATTAAAAACCCAGGTGGCGGGATCGTGAAAACCGGTGGATACATTGTCGGTAAAAAAGATCTTGTCGAAGCCTGCTCGTATCGATTAACATCACCTGGAATAGGGGCTGAAGCGGGCGCTTCGCTTTATAGTTTACAGGAAATGTACCAAGGATTCTTTCTTGCGCCACACGTCGTAGGCCAAGCTGTTAAAGGAGCCATGTTCACAGCCGCATTTTTAGAGAAAATCGGGATGAATACGTACCCTCGATGGGATGCGAAGCGCACTGATTTAATTCAATCCGTCCAATTTGATGACCGAGATAAAATGGTTGCCTTCTGTCAGGCCATTCAATATGCATCACCAATCAATTCCCATGTAACACCATATCCTGCTTATATGCCGGGTTATGAAGATGATGTAATCATGGCAGCGGGCACTTTTATACAGGGAGCAAGCATTGAGTTGACGGCAGATGGTCCGACAAGGGCTCCATATGTTGCCTACGTTCAAGGCGGGTTGACGTATGCCCATGTTAAAATGGCTGTATTGACGGCAGTGAATGCGCTTATGGATAAAAAACTGATTCAATTGTAATGGAAATTTGGCGGTACCGTAATAGGAATCCAGATCAACTGGATTTCTGCAATGAACAATAGTCGCAATATTTATTGGGTTACAAATCATTCAACTTTTCTGAAAAAAAGACGTCATAAAATGTAACATCATATTGACAAGTTTAATAACATGATATAAGATTATATCATGATAAACAAAAGGAGGATGCTAAGAATGAGCGGCAACAACATTCGGCGTTCGATGCCTCTTTTTTCCATCGGAATCGTCATGCAGCTAACTGAGTTGTCTGCACGCCAAATTCGGTATTACGAAGAGCATCAACTTATTACTCCTATGAGAACAGATGGAAATCGTCGGGTTTTTTCTTTAAACGATATCGATCGACTACTTGAGATTAAAGACTTAATCGAACAAGGAGTCAATCTGGCCGGCATAAAAAAAATTTTCACTGTAAAGGAACAAAATTTACCTAAGACTCAAGATTTAGAACAAGCGGAAAAAATAAGGCGTGACCTAAGTGACGAGGAGCTTCGTAAGCTTCTGCGCGCTGAGCTTCTACAAGGCGGTAAGCATCGAACATCTCTACGACAAGGGGATATGTCTCGTTTTTTCCAATAAAAAATATGATTTTTAAAGAATATTAGGGGGAATAGAAATTGACAAAGTTCACACGTGAAGACATCACTCGCTTAGCGAAAGAAGAAAATGTTAAGTACATTCGTTTACAGTTCACTGATATTTTAGGGACGATTAAAAACGTTGAGATCCCAGTCAGTCAATTGGAAAAAGCACTTGATAATAAAATGATGTTTGACGGATCTTCCATTGAAGGTTTCGTACGTATCGAAGAGTCTGATATGTATCTATATCCAGATTTAAATACATGGGTCATCTTCCCTTGGACTTCCGAAAAAGGTAAAGTTGCACGTCTAATTTGCGACATTTACAATACGGATGGAACACCTTTTGATGGGGATCCCCGTGCTAACCTAAAACGTGTTCTTGCTGAAGCAAGAGAAATGGGCTTCACAGATTTCAATCTTGGACCTGAACCGGAATTTTTCCTATTCAAACTGGACGCAAACGGAGAGCCTACTCTAGAATTGAATGATAAAGGCGGATACTTTGACCTTGCGCCAACTGACTTGGGAGAAAACTGCCGTCGTGATATCGTTCTTGAGCTTGAAGAAATGGGATTTGAAATTGAAGCATCCCACCATGAAGTAGCTCCAGGACAACATGAAATTGACTTTAAATATGCCGATGCGATCTCAGCATGTGATAACATCCAAACATTTAAATTAGTTGTTAAAACGATTGCTCGTAAACATGGTTTACACGCAACATTCATGCCAAAACCATTGTTCGGTGTTAATGGATCTGGTATGCACTGTAACGTTTCTTTATTCAAAGGAAACGAAAACGCATTTTATGATAAACAAGGCAAATTGGAATTAAGTAAAACAGCTGAGCAATTTATCGCAGGGATCATTAAGCATGCTCCAAGCTTCACAGCGGTAACAAACCCAACTGTTAACTCATACAAACGTCTAGTACCTGGTTACGAAGCTCCTTGTTATGTTGCTTGGTCTGCTAAAAACCGTAGCCCATTAATTCGTATCCCAGCTTCACGTGGAGTGAGTACTCGCGTAGAGGTACGTAGTGTCGATCCAGCAGCAAACCCATACTTGGCACTTGCTGTAATATTGAAAGCCGGTCTTAACGGTATCAAAAACGACCTGACTCCTCCAGCGCCAGTTGACCGCAACATCTATGTTATGAATAAAGAAGAGCGTGAAGAAGTAGGTATCGTTGACCTGCCAGCTACTTTATTTGCTGCTTTGGAAACATTAAAAGCTGATGAAGTAATCAAAGAAGCGCTAGGTGAGCACTTGCTTGAACACTTCATCGAAGCAAAAGAAATCGAATGGGATATGTTCCGTACACAAGTTCACCCATGGGAACGCGAACAATATATGTCTATGTATTAATAGCTTTAAAGCCTTGGTATTACTGAGTTTCTCAGTTGCCAAGGCTTTTTTTATTTTTATAAAATGAAAGGGAACTGGCTGGCTGACCACATTTTGACCACATTTCAACCTATTTCATATTCAACTGGGCATAATCCATGTATTTTGAATATCCGTCCACACTTTTTTCTTCGAGTTTTTTTGACACGTGAGCATATACATCTGCTGTTGTTTGAATGGTTTTATGTCCTACGTTCCTGCACATCTTTTAAAATCCGTGGATGGTTAGGTTTAGTCTTTCTCCTAGCATTATTGTAAAAGTGGGAGAAGTAAACATTACACATTATCAAGCTTGAGCAAATACACTTATAAAGGAATTAAGGCACTCATTCAATTGGGTGCTTTTTCTTTTAGAATGAGGAATAATTCACATTTAACCGTTAAAATGTATAAAATATTACATTGTAATAGGTAATTAGTTGCGGAAACATAAGATGAATGGTATTGTTAAACTTGTGTTTTTATCCAATATAGGGAATTAAGGGTAAATTTTCAATGTTTTACAAAGTGAGTAAAGTTTTAGGTATGTTTGCACTGGTTTTTTTACTATTTTTAGTCTTGCCAACTAATTCAAAAGCAGAATCAAATGATGAAGGTTCAACACCAATTTATTTGTCAGATGAAGAGAAAGATTCATTAAAAAACTTAGGTTTTAGTGAAGAAGAAATTGATAGTATGACTGAAGAAGAGTATGAGGCATTTGCAAATATTGATGGCGAATTAACAGGAGAATCTACTGAATTCTTTCAAGTTACAGAACAACAAGATGGACAAGTAGATATCATTCCTGTTACAGAGGAACAAGCTACCCAAGGACTTTTCCATGATAAAGTTATGAGGGCTACTAAGACAGAAAAGACAAGTTGGATAAGTTTAACTTTAACATCTTCTAAATTGTCAAATGGAAATACATTATTGAAAAATTCATTTAAATGGCTAAAGAGTCCTAATGTGGGATTAAAAGATGTCCTAGCTATAACTCATTCAACATCAGCTGTAAAGGTATCTGGTACGGATAAGTTTGTTTATAAGTATACAGATGGAAGCTATCTCATCAACTCCAAGTGCAGCAGGTTGGGCAAAGAAATTTGATATAAAGGCAATTGGATCAAATGCAGCACCTAAGAACCATAATGGCTACCTATCTTACCAAGTGAAAAAAGGTAATAAAAACGATGTCAGTGCCAACGCTTATGGGTATTATACACATGTTACAGTTGGCCTAACAGGGACGATTACACTTTCAACAGGACAAGTTTCTGTCGGAGGAAACATAAAGAAAAGCAACGCAAATGTTCCTATGATAACATTTAAGTATTAAAGGCTATGTCTATTAATCTATTTGATTATTATAGATATTAGTTATAATTAAGCGGAATCGTGTGGTAAGGAGTGTAACAATGAAACTTTTCTTGAATTTAGTGCTAGGTGTAGTTATAAGTGTGGCAATATTTTTCCTATTATTAACTGCTTTTAGCGAAGATGTTGGACCATTTTTCATTATAACTGTTTTAATTGGTCTTGTTTTAGGACTACAAATTTATATTCTTAGTAAAATCAAAAACATTTAATGAGAAAAAATAACTACCCTAGGGAGTTCTAGAGATAACGAAGAATTTCTAATTGAGTTTTTTCAAAACGTCTATCAAATGATAGGCGTTTTTATATTGTATTATTCCCCATCATTTGAACAAATCTAAACGTTTAGACTTCTAGTTGGTAACGCGATTAGATATTTATTTAGGGAGGTAATTGGCAGAGTATAAGACTGAGACGCAGAAGAAGAAGTTCTATCGTAGCAGTGAATGGGAATTGATAAGACAGAAAGCGTTTAGGAAGAAGAGATTAACCAAACCAATCTACCTAAAATTGGTATAATTAAATTATAAAAGCCCTAGCGATGCTGGAACATCCTAGAGCGTGAAAACCAACTGATTTGGAGCTGATTGTAATTGAATAATAACATAGTTAAAAGTAGAAAAAAAAGTGGGATTTATCAAATTCTCAATTTAAAAAATAATAAGGTTTATATCGGTCAAACTAATAATTTGTTATATAGAAGATCTCAACACTTTAGAAGTTTGAAAGATAATAAGCATTACAATAACTATTTGCAAAGAGCCTTTAATAAATTTGGTGAAAAATTATTTGTTTTTGAAGTATTGGAATATTGCTGTACTGAAGAACTAAATGTACGTGAAAGATACTGGATTGAGGAAAAAAAAGTGAGTATTCGGATAAAGGCTACAATGCGACATATGCAGTTACATTGTTTAATAAGTATGACAACAACAGAAAGGTCAATATAAGTAAAAGAAAACCAAACCTAGTAAATTTCACTGACGATGTAAAAAGAAAAATATCGGAATCAAATAAGAATAGATTTAAAGAAAATCCTGAGATGTTAATTTATCTGTCTGAAGCTAAAAGTACTATTGCTGTTGATGTAGTTAAAGATATAAAAACTATGCTTTATAATGATGTGAATATTAAGGAAATTGCCGAGTTGACTAATGTTGGAATAGATAAGATAAACCATATATCCAATATAAATTCATTCAGTCACATTCTACCTCAATATAATTATTACATTAAAAATCGTCATACTATTCATCAGTTTAGAAATGCTAAGAAAGTAATGTCAATGTATCGTAATGGTTGCACGTATAGAGAAATTGGAGAAGCCTTAGAATTACATCAAAGGAATGCTATTAGAATAGTAAACAAGAATAAAACTATTCATGATGATAGGTGTAGACTTAATTGTATAAATCGAAGTTTGAGAAAACAGTACTCTATTATTAAAACATTGCAAACGATGGGTAAAAATAGTGTGCAAATATCGAAGCTGTTAAGATTTTCTAGACCCCAAGTGTGTAAAATACTTAATCGTAATGAGCCAAACATAGTTACTTCATTAGAGGGGAACAGAGGAAAAATAAAACCATTCAAAGTATTATCTTATATTATTTAGCATCCTAACTTTAGGGTGTTATTTTTTTGGAGATGATGTCGTGGTATCCGAATACACAACTAGAGAACAACAAAGAGACTTTTACAAAAGCAATGCTTGGCGTGGTAATAACGGACTGAGAGAACAAGCATTAAGAAGGGATGGATATGAATGTGTTATGTGTCGTGAAGAAGGGAAGGTCACTACCAGAGACCATGCAACACTTGAAGTAGACCATATATTTGAAATTGAGATTCATCCAGAAAAAGCTCATGATTTAGATTCATTGCGAACGTTGTGCAGGTATCATCATAATAAAAGACATAACCGTTTTGGATTCGTTAAAAAAGAAAAGAAATGGAACAATGAACGCTGGTAATACCCCCCACCTAAAAATCTTTGCTAAATATTTTTTGTTTGGGACTGGACAGGGGCCTCTGCCGTCCAAAAAAAATCCAAAAAACCACCGTTATAATAGCTGGGTAAAAAAAAGAGGGGGGGTGTTTTTGTGAGTAGAGTTGTAAAAATTTCAGATTTGGAAAACCAATTGATGAACCGTATTGATCAAGACGATCTGATAGAAGTTGATAAGGTAATGCGGTATTTAGCGATTGTTAAACAAATTAGAAAGATTCAAATCACAATCAACAAAGGCGGCGTGATGACAACAACTATTAATGGAAATCAGGAATTCACTAAAGCAAATCCTGCCATAAATGAATTAAATAAGCTCACAAAAACATTATATCTCTAGAAAAATCTATTAAATTTGAAATGTTTAATGTAAAAGATATAACCAAAGATGATGAGAAGGATAATGACGGACCAGAAGTCAGTGATTTATACTGATACATCAGAAAGAAATCAAAACAGCCTTACTTATTTTGAGTAGGGCTAATTTTTGTTTTCAAATGCAAATCATCCTAAATTATAGTAATAACCTTCTTAACTAACTCCGTAATATCATTATCATCGTTATAAACAACTTGATTTAATCGAAAATCCTTACGAGCTACAAAGTTACTTTTAATCTGTTGGATCCATATGCCACAACTGCAGCTGTCCAGTCTGGGTCTTTCTTGAAGTCATAGGCTGAGACAGAGAAGGTGCCACTTTGCAAGAAATTAGTTTCTTTTGCATGTAAGTATACCTTTAAATTTATGATCATACATTTTACTCTTTTCAGTTTATTTAATTAAATCGAGTACTATTATTCCCTTAATTACCTTCCTGAACACTTTAATTACCTTTTATTTATAGAAATGCCTTAGTAATGAATAAATATATTTTAATGTTTTTTCGAAAATGCTATTAAACAGGCATTTGTGATGTTTTATGATTTCTAGTAATGCTAAGAAGTATGTTTAGAACACAAGTTCACCCATGGGAACGCGAACAATATATGTCTATGTATTAATATCTCAAACCCTTGGCACCTCTGGTGTCGGGGGTTTTTTCTATTTCGGGCATTCATTCATAAAATCTAATGAAGTTATCAACTGCCCGATAAATGCCCGAAAAAAATCAAAAAAATTATTCAAGGACATTTTTCATATGCTCCTCGAATTTATCCATTGTGTCATGTTCAATTTTTTTACTAATATGTGAGTATACATCTGCTGTGATTTGCATACTGCCATGACCTAAACGCTCTTGAATGTATTTCATGCTTGCGCCAGCCTCTAACTGTAATACTGCATGCGTATGTCGAGTAGAGTGAATAGGCAAAGAGGGAAGCTCTGCTTTTTTTAGGATACGAGCAAATGAATTAAAAAGGCTTGATTTTGGCATGTAGTTACCATCATTTCTGCATAATACTAAATTAAGTTCATGATAGTAATCTTCTTGTAATGCCAATTTGTTTTGGTTTTGATACTACTTGTGAAAAAGTAAATCATTTGTAAGGGACTGACTTATTGTGATTACACGTTTTGAATGATAAGTTTTAACATCGCCAAAGATTTTACTTTGATCCTTACTTGCTTCTTGAAAATCAAGAGATTTATTAATATTAATTGTTTTTTCTTTTAGGTCAATGTCTTTCCATTGTAAGGCGGCTGCTTCACCATTACGTAGACCGGTTTCAATAAGGACTTTATAAAATATCCAGTAAATATATCCATATTCATAGTCTGCTTTTAAAAAGCTAGAAATATTTTCCGAATCGATAAACTTTAGTTCACTGTTTTTATGTTCACCTTTAATCGTAACTCCAGAGCAAGGATTCATTAAATATAGGGGAGGTTGATTATTTCTTAAATAAAAAACCTATCCTAGATGAATATCAGGTTGAAGAGTTTGAAAACAACATTCATTATGCAATGGAATATCATTTACCGATAAGATTTAGATTACATAACGAGGGAAATCCACAAGAATTGCATGGTTATTGTGTGTACATTCATCCTGTCACGAAAGAGTTAAGCATTCAGATGAGAGATAGGTCCTTTGAGAAAATCCGGTTTGATGAGATTATTGGTGTAACTGTGGAGGATTAAAATAAAAAAGCCCTTACTCACTTTGAGTAGGGGCTATTTTATGCTTTAGGGCTATGAACTAACAGGTCAGTTTAGTTGAAAATGTTATTATCATATCAACAAGATACTCTGGGTTTTTCCTGCATAAAACCCTTCAATTTATTAATAATATGCATATCTTAAAATCAAAGGAGTGAAGTCTACTGAAAAGATATTCATTATTTAAAAAGCAAAAAATTCAAAAATCTACAGACTTCTCTGATGTACTCAAACATCTGCAAAAGTCAAAGGACTTTACAAGCTTTACACTCGATTTTGAAAATGAAGTATACTGTGTATCTTTTTTCGATACGTTAATTGATAAAGATATATTGCATAGAGATCTCCTTCCTTTTTTACATACAAATTCTTCAACTCTAGAAGGGCTCGTACACAAGTTGCCAATAGAAGGGCTTGTTTTTACGAAAAATCCTGTTGAACTCCAAAATCAACTGTTGATGGGGTTTATATCTATTACATTTAATAATCAATCTCATCAAGCAGTTTTAGTTAAAGCAGCAAATAACACTTCGAGGCAAGTTACACTGCCAGAGGTAGAGTTCAGTGTTGTCGGTCCGAAAGAAGCACTGGTCGAATCACTCGATACGAATTTATATTTAATCCGAAAACGGCTTCCAATTGCAGAACTTGCTGTTGAAGAAATAATTGTTGGTAAGTTGTCTAAAACAAGAGTGGCTGTGATCCATATAGAAGGAATTGCAAATAGAGAGAATGTAGAAACAGTGATTCAGCGCATTACTGATTTAAAGGTTAATCAAATAATTGATAGCTCCTATATTTCACAAATGATTGAAGATAATAAGCATTCTCCGTTTCCTCAATTTATCGATACAGAACGGCCAGATCGATTGGCTGCAGTCCTTGGAGAAGGAAAAGTGGTGATTTTAGTCGACGGGGCTCCGCATGGTTTACTTGGTCCTTCCACTTTCGTAGAATACTTTGCGGCATTCGAAGATTATTTTCTCAACTGGACAATTGCCTCATTCTTTCGCCTTATTCGTTTTTTTGCTGTATTGTTTTCCATCTTAGTGACACCTATATATGTCGCAGTTCTCACCTATCATTATGAGTTAATCCCAAAGGATTTAGTCAGTACACTTGTGATTTCACGTAGCGGAATTCCATTTCCACCGATTTTAGAAGCATTAATCTTGGAATTAGTCATTGAACTTCTTCGTGAGGCTGGAGCTAGACTGCCGACTAAAGTAGGTCAGACAATAGGTATCGTAGGCGGTATTGTAATTGGAACGGCATCTGTTGAAGCAGGGCTAACAAGTAATGTATTATTAATTCTTGTTGCATTGTCGGCTCTTGGTTCTTTTACTACACCTGTTTATCAAATGGGTAATACCATTCGCCTAATTCGATTTCCTCTTCTTCTCATGGCTTATTTTATAGGATTAATAGGTATATCAATCAGTTTTTGTTTTTTGCTTGTACATTTATTGAGGCTTACTTCCTTAGGGAGGCCATTTCTTGAACCAATTTATCCGCCAAGGATTTATGATATGCGAGATGCCCTGATTCGTTTACCATTTTTTCTTCAGGCTAAACGTCCAATTGAAGTTCAGACGGAAGACACTATCCGATTAGAACCCAAGGAAGATTCTAAGGACTAAGTGAAAATGGAGGTTTAATACATGGCCGCTAAGAGTGATCAAATCTCAACATTTCTTGTCTTTTTTTTAATCATTAAAATCCAGATAGGCGTAGGGATTCTGGGATATCAGAGGATAATCATTCAATCTGCTGGCAATGATGCTTGGATAGCTGTCATTATAAGCGGAATAATATATTCATTTGGCATTTGGGGTATGTACAAAGTATTAAATTGTCACGATATGGATCTTATAGGCATACAGAAACGCCTATTTGGTAAGTGGCTTGGCGGTTTACTAAATATCATCTGGATACTTTATTGGCTGATGGTAGGTATTTCTGTTTTAAGATCCTATCTTGAAATAGTTCAATCATGGGTCTTCCCTCAAATAAACACATGGTTAGTGACCTCCATATTTGCTTTATTAATTTATTATGTGGTTTTAGGAGGATTTAGAGTAGTCACCGGTATTTGTTTTTTAGGGATCTGTATACCTTCTTATTTAATTCTAACTTTTTATTTCCCACTAGAGTATACTCATTTTCGCAACCTATTACCAATATGGAATCATTCTTTTCAAGACTTAGCCCTTGCATCTAAGCAAATGTCATATAGCTATTTAGGCGTGTCCACTTTAATGATGTATTATCCATTGATTAAGAATCGAAAAAGTTCACAAAAGTGGGCGCAACTAGGAAATCTCACTACTGTTTTAGTTTATTTGTTCATAACTATTTTGACGATAGGGTTTTACAGTGAAGGCCAAATCAGTAGATATATTTGGGCAACTTTGTCCTTTTGGGGCATTGTAAAAATGCCTTTTGTTGAACGGTTTGAGTACATAGGTATCGCTACATGGGTCTTAGTTTTAGTTCCTAGTGTATGTCTCTATATATGGGTTTCTGCAAGAGGGATTTCACAATACTTTAATATAGAGCAGAAAAAAATTTATGCTCTTTTATTAATATTATTGGTTGTGATAACAAATCTAATTAAAGGTAGGAAAATGATTAATCAAATTACGGATTACGTTGCAAATATAGGATTGATTATGGAAATTCCTTATGTCTTATTTCTAGTTTGTTTATCTACTGTCATTTCAAAAAAGAGGAAGATTAAAAAATGAGAATTTTATTCAAGAAATTGGCCTTAATACTTCTTTCAATTAGTATTCTCTCAAGTTGTATGGGGGTAGATAGCAAAGTGCTCGATGAAATAAATATGGCTACAGCCATAGGATATGATTATGTAGATGAGACTCATTTCAAAGCTATTGCTGTGACACCGATGTATTATCCTGATAAAACCATTAAAAATGTTACCTTTAGTTCGAAATCATCACTTAGTAAAGACGTCCGAGATGAGATGAATCAGCAATCTGAAAGACCTATCTACAGCGGAAAATTAGAGGTGGTATTATATGAAAAAAAGCTTGCAAAGCAAGGGATATTCCATCTAATTGATACATTACTCAGGGACCCTTCAATTGGAACTACTTTGAATCTCGGCATTGTCGAAGGAAGTACGAAGGATGTGTTAAGCCAGCAGTTTGGCAACATAGATAAAGGAATTTATTTATCTAAAACAATTGAACAAAATATAGAATCGGGTATGCTTCCTAAAAATAACCTCCATCTTTTTTTGTATGCGTATTATTCAGAAGGAATGGATCCATTTTTACCTATCATTAAAGCATTGGATGGGAAAGTTATTATTAAAGGGAATGCCATGTTTAATAGTAAAGGGGAATACGTGTATCAGACTAAGAGCCGTGAAAATGTTATTTTCAAAATGTTATTTGAAGATACAACAAATAAGGAGGGTTTCTCTACAAAAATTGAGGGGAAAGAATTTGCTTCCGTCAATAATATAATAACAAAAAGGTCTTACAAGATTTCAAAGCCGATGACAGATACTCCAATAACGATCAAACTCGAGATAAAGGCAATGTTACGAGAATATACCGGTAAAGAAATAAATCCTAAAATGATTAAAATTATAGAAGATAAAATGTCAAAATATGTGAAGGGACGCTCGGAAGATTTAGTGCGAAATTTTCAAAAACTACATGTTGACCCTCTAGGGGTTGGCGAACAAGTACGAACAAGGACAAGAAGCTGGGATAAGAAAAAATGGGATGAAATTTATACTTCTATCCCGATAAATGTGGAGGCTAAAGTTGAAATTTTGGAATCTGGTGTGGTGGAGTAAGAAATTAAAGTCATAAAGGATAGAGAAGCCGAACGTCTGATAAGAAGAATCAAAGAAGTTGAAGAGAATGTAACTGAGATACAACTATTGCTCGCTAAAATTACGGGCAACTTTAAACGTGGTAACGAGAAACTTAGTCGAAATAAAAAAAATAATTAAGACATTTGCGGCACAGTTCGAATAAACCATGACATAAAAAAAAGTAACTATTCTCTGACAAATAGTCACTCAGGGAAAAAAAGGAGTTTGCACAAAGGTTTAATATTCAAAATATATGCTGGCATACAAATGAGGTTCCCAAAAAATATTCACGGAAACTTATAACCGTTCGCCATAAAGTTCTTTTTCTTCATTTGGATGAAAAAGAGTGAATCCTTTTGAACAAAATAAAAACCGTCTATCTATCTCGAATCCAGCTTTATTCAAAATTTCTAATGTGCCATGGGGACCTGTTCCAGAGTAACCACAACTACAACCAGAAAGGTGTAGTTCATTTCCTTTTTTGTCTATAAGAATAAGATCACTATCGACCAAAATATTGGCGTTATTAATTTCTTTAAAGATTTTTGCAATTTTAAAACGGTCAAACTGATCTTTAACAGCTTCAAATAACGCAACACTTTTATGAGTAACACCGCGATCTTCACCATAATCTTTAATGACAAATACTTCTCTTTCATACGATTTCTTATATGAGTGGTACTTTTGGTAAGTAGCGCCATTGGTTGTACAAATAATTGGCTTATCACTATTATGTTTTTTATTCGAGGATTTATTAAACATTGCATCCCTCCTAACTAGATTTTATTAAGTTTATTAAGGGAAAAAGGATATTAGTACAAACAATCTGGTAAAATGCTAAAAATTTCATTTTCTCTTAGAATCGTTAAATGGATTTAAAAACAAACAAAACTATTATGGCATAAGAATGATGCTAAATTGAATTACTTTGACAAGCCATGGAAATCAGCCAGGTTTTTATAAAAGACTTTTCTAACTTGGTAGGGCGTACCGAAATCACGTTAGCAGTTAGTTATACTATATGAGGGAAATTGAAGTTAGGAGTAGAGGCATCAAAGAACTATCCGAGCTTAGAAGTATTGTGAACAGTCAAAAGACGGTGACAACTAAACGGTTAAAACCATTGTTCGATGAAATTCAAAGATCATATATTCAAACAGCCAATAAGGTTAAAAGCCAGAAAGAAACCATTAAGAAAATTAATTCAAATTACAGTGTGGCAAATTCAAAGGCGGCTAGGTTATCGGTACCTGTCCAGACCCATGAGGAACTTAAAAAGGCCCATTAAGATTTAAAGGCCAAACATAAAAAAGTCATGAAAGAGCTTCACCAATTTAAATACAATAGGGCCAAATAAAAGGGTGGTTGGCAAGTAAGGGGTATTCCCGAGATGAACAAGAGACTTCATTGTTTTTTGACAACAGTACACGCGAGTGGACTGTTTACTCTACTGTTCCTAAACACATTCGAAAACTCTCTAATTTAACAGAGATATTCGTCATAGAATCCGAGGATGATAGACCGATAGCTGTTAAGGGAATTTTGACAGAAAAACAAGTCAGCATGAAAAAAGAACGGGTCTATACAGATGAACAAAAGGAAAGAGCAGCTGAAAGGCTTTCTAGGGCTAGAAACGCTATATAAATAAAGGGAAACAAAACTTTAAATTCAATCTGAATATAAAGGGAGCCAATAACATGACAACAGCTAAATTGAAAGTAATATATTATTTAAGAAAATCCAAAAGGATGACAAAAAGGAAGTTCTTATGTGTCATGCTCAAGGGGATGAATTACCGCATGCAAATGAGTTATTAAAAATGCCTGGATCGATAACAAAGCTGAATGTGGAAGAAAGTGGTGCTGGGGAAATTGGAGCTGAATTTATATCTATCCAACGCGATAATAAGAAAACTGTCCTGAAGTTTCATATCAAGCGCGATGTGGATGGAAAAGTTAATAAATTATATTCTCATGCTGGGGCTAATGTATCTATTACTCTTCAACCTTCTCAGATGAGCATCGAGGAATTCTATGAAGAGCCACATGAGAGTGTGGAAGATAGCGTAAATCCAGACGGTACGGAAAATATACCAAATGACCAAATCGAAATGGATGAGGATTTAGTAAAACATTAATAATTCTGCACTGGGCTACTGCTTAAAGTGAAAAAAATAGCTAGGATTGCTCCCAGCATTGATGCAACCTTAGCGGATGCTGTTTCAATTAACCTACTCCTCGTCAGGATAATGTTTTAGGTAAACAACTTTTCCTGGAAGTTCGATTCTATGTTTCGCGTCATAACGACAACTTAGAACTTCAAATGAACCTTCATCCACTCTAAATGCCATAACCTGATCAAAATCATTATCTAATATAACGTATTGGTTTGGGTCCGTTTGGTGTTTATATAACGTATAAGTCCGATGAATAAATATGGACCAGTCATAGGAAAGTGAAATTTCTATTGTTTTCATTTTGTGCCCCTTACTTTTATGAAGTATTTTATAACATAATAACCAGGATTTCTCCTGGCAATGGTGATTGTATCGGAGTACATATTATACCATGGAGGGGAGAATGAATGAGTAACCAATTATCCTTCTTTCCGGATGTTGATGAAAAGCAAATTCGTTCTATCGTTGTGAAAGAACTTAAATTATTTAGAGCGCTAAAGATTCAACAATTCAACAATTAAACAAACAGGAGCTTAATGAGAAAGGGATAACGATAAATATCTTTCCTAAGCTGTATGATAATGATCGAGAGAAAGAAATGAAAGTCCTTCATATGGAAAGGGCATTAAGAAAATTAAGCAAGAATACCTTAAAAAGCCAAGTCTTTCTTTAAACTTCAAGACCGAAAATGAAACTGTTGTTACAGTGCCTTCTAAGACGGAGATTGCTTCTGAAGTTAGTAAAGAACCATCTAAGAACAAAAGTGATGCTACTATTGTATCCATTCAAAAAAACTTAAATAGCCGATATAAAGCAGGTCTTGTTACTGATGGATTCAATGGGCCAAAAACCAAATCAGCACTAATCAAAGCACTACAAACTGAACTTAATAAGCAGTTCAATAAAAAGCTTGTTGTGGATGGTAAATGGGGAGCGAAGACGAAGGCTGTCATTGTCACTGTCGAAAAAGGTGCAAAAGGTAATCTCACTTGGATTCTATAGGCTGCACTTTATACAGAAGGATTTAAACTTGGATCACTTGAATCGATATTCGGAAAAGGTACCGAGTCGGCATTATCTAAATTCCAGAAAGCTAAAAGGATAATTGCCGATAAGAAGGCAGGTAAAGCAACTTTTACTAAATTGTTTGTAGCATAATCAAAAGTCCTTACTCAATGAATAAGGGCTTTTTTATTTAAAACGCTGTTTAAAGTACGTTCACTTAACAAGTGCATAGGATAATCTTATAAACTGTGAAGGGTTGAGAAAAATGTACTATGTTCCTTATATACATCCCTATCAATATCAATATCCTTATTATGTTAATGTACCAATGTATAACTATGTAAGAAATCCTGATTATCGGGGTGTTAATGATGCTAACCAACTGGGTTTTTTACAATCATCAAACGGAAGAAATAATATTGAGTTAAAAGATTATGGACCAAAACCATTTGTAGTAAATATAAATGAGGCTACGAAGCAAAACAATAACTATCGTACCGCTTTATGGACAGGAAAACATTTGCAAGTTACATTGATGAGTCTAAAAGTTGGTGAAGATATTGGCTTAGAAATTCACCCTAACGTTGACCAGTTTTTACGTATTGAACAAGGTCAAGGGTTTGTTCAAATGGGCAATAGAAAGGATAATTTAAACTTTGTAAAAGACGTCTATGATGATTATGCAATAATGATACCTGCTGGCACATGGCATAATGTAACCAATACAGGTAATATTCCTCTAAAACTTTACTCGATATATGCTCCTCCTCATCATCCATTTGGTACTGTTCATGTTACCAAGGCAGATGCATTGGCCGCGGAAGAAGGCAACGGTTGAGTAAAAGCATAAGATAGGATTTTATCAGATTGGCTAACCCTTATTATTTCGTAGGGTGAATAATTTGAAAACGAATGGAGAAAAGATTATTAAGGTACTATCTCCACAGGACCCCTCAATCGTAAAAAGCCCGTCTCGTAGTGGGGCTTTTTTTGTTTTGAGAAGAATAAAATGTAATCAAACGAATACACTTTTTATAATCGTTGAAACAAAATCATCACTGACCCCTTCTCCTTAATCGAGAGGGGGGTTTTTATGTACGATGAATACAAACGAATAATCTGGATACCATAAGTTTACACCTTGTTTTTGACTGTGATACATTGAAAAGCCCTTACTCGTATTGAGTAGGGGCTATTTTTTTTGTTGAAGCTCTGTTAAAGGTGTTGTTGAATTTCTTAATGAACTAAAGGGGCAGTTTAGTTGAACAAGGTATTTCAGTGTCAGTAGTGAATTTAATAAAGAGGTAATGTCAGATTATGATTGGAGGTGAAGTTTATGAAAGTACAATTGAAATGTGTTACGAGAGAAAATTGGGTAGAGGCATTAGCACTAAAAGTTAAGAAACAGCAATGTAAATTTGCACCCCCAGTAGCCGTATCACTTGCCAAAGTTTATATTAAACCAGACGGGGATAACATAGTTTATTTGCCCTTTGCCATTTATGACAAAGAGATGATGGTCGGTTTTATCATGCATGCTTACGATGAAAATACGACGAATATGTATTGGATTAACGGCTTCATAATTGATGAGAGTTATCAGGGTAAAGGATATGGTAGGGCGGCACTGTCTGAGATGGTTCATTGGATAACAAATAGGTTTAGCATTTGTAAAGAAATTCGTCTAACCGTATTTAAAGAGAACGAAATTGCTCGTGAATTATATAAACGTTTTGGCTTTCTTCCCACAGGAGATGTATATGGAGAAGAAGATGTGTGGTTTCTTCCTATAAAATAACTATGTGTCTTATGGAACTAACGGGCGCGTTATTTCCATAGGGAATAATGGATGTAAAGGAGGGGTTTTTCTGATGGGTACAATTCGTGATAGAGGACTGGGTCTATAATGCTGGAACTTCTAGTACTACGAAAACACAAAAGACTTGGAATATGGATAAAATAGTTAAATATACTGGAGTAGGTGTCGTTTACACTTATACTGATGCTTATGTGCAAGTTGCTACTAAAACTGGTACATTTAATACGCATTTTAAGGAGTAGATGACATTGAAAAATATTAGTATAGTAAATGGTGTAATTGATATCATTATTCTTGTTATAGTGGTATTTATTATTGTGAAAATTGTAAAAACAGTTGTAGAAAATTAAAGAAGAAAAAGTAGATTGTAAAGGTGAACTGAAAAGCTCGCCTTTTTCTTTAGTCTTTTTCCGTTTAGATGAGAGAATTTAAGGGATCAACTTAAGAAGTGAAAAGAAATTCACTCATGGAACATACTCTTTTGATGATTTAATCCAAGGGGTTGATGAATATTTTTGTGATTTCCTATTAGATTATTCTGTAATTTAGAAGCGGTGTTTCTAAGTCTTAATGTATCTGCGGTTTCCCAAGTTCCTAGATCCATTGATAAAATAAGCATCAGCTTTTTCTTGGTTAAATCACTAAAAACAAAAGGACTATCAATTTTGGTTAGGTTGATTTATGTACTCCCTTTATTCCCTAAGGGAGAGTGTTATCGACACTAACTTACACAGGTCATCCTTATTTGTTTTAATATTCAATGATGGGTTTATTTTGCCCACCAATTCATGATATTGTACTCTTGCTCATGCAGAATCTATTTTTGAAAAAGCTTTTAAACAGGCATTTGTGATGTTTTAGGATAACTGATCATGCTAAGAAGTATGTTCCGCACTCAAGTTCACCCATGGGAACGCGAACAATATATGTCAATGTATTAATACCGAAATTAGCTTGGAAACCCTTGACACCATTGGTGTTGAGGGTTTTTTTTATTTAAGAAAGAAGGAGATATTCCAGTAAATGGATTGGAGCAAGTGGAAGTTGGGTCTGGGATTATTGTGAGGGAGAATGTAACTCCTGCTTTAGAAGATGCTGGTGTTTATTATAATATAAATGCATCGTTTAAATCAGGTAGTTTATTAAAAAATAACTTAATTTCTACCGTTATATGATTGAAAACAACATGAAAAAACTAAAAGATGTTCCTTCACCATATTAAGGAATGCTGATTGAAGAAGGATAAACACTAGAAGCTCCATCAGAAGTATAAAAGCCATTCACAAACAGCGGGCAGCTTTTGTTATGTAAAAACATCCTAGATAAACAGTCAATATTAGTGAAGGTACCCGCAAAATAGGAACAAGCCTTGCGGTAGATTAGAACATCTATTATTAAAAGTTATTTTTCCTAAATTGATATTAGGATATAATAGTAATAAATGAATAAAAGGTGTGATTTTTCTGACGGAAGCACTAAAAAAGCAGCATAGAAAGTTATCTAATTTGATAATTATCCAACGGACCATTCTTATTACAATTGGTGCTTTGCTAATGGCCACGGGATTGGAAATCTTTTTAATTCCCAATCATGTAATTGATGGTGGCATTACAGGTATTTCAATTATGCTTTCTCATATTACTGGTATAAAACTAGGAATCTTTCTTTTTCTATTGAATCTACCATTTGTATATCTGGGATATAAACAGTTTGGGAAAACTTTTGCTATATCTACTATATATGGGATTATAATGCTATCCATTTTTGCGACATATTTCCATCCTATTCCACCCTTCACTGAGGATATCCTTCTTGCTACAATTTTTGGGGGCATATTCTTAGGTGTAGGTGTAGGAATAGTAATTCGTAACGGTGGTGCGCTTGATGGGACAGAAATACTTTCGATTGTAATAAGTAAAAAAGTTCCTTTTTCTGTTGGCGAAATTGTTATGTTCATCAATCTATTTATACTTGGTTCTGCTGGATTCGTATACACATGGGATAGAGCTATGTATTCAATCTTAGCTTATGTAATAGCTGCTAAAGCCATTGACATTGTTATTACTGGAATGGAAGAAACAAAGTCAGTGTGGATAATTAGCGATGAAGCAAGAGAGATAGGTGATGCAATCAATAATCGCTTAGGACGAGGTGTGACATACTTGCATGGTGAAGGTGCCTATTCTGGAGAGGACAAGAAGGTTATTTTCTGTATAATTACCAGACTTGAAGAATCTAAGTTAACTACAATTGTTGAAGAGATCGACGCTTCATCTTTCTTAGCAATTGCAAATATCGCGGAAGTACGTGGTGGACGGTTCAAAAAGAGAGATATTCATTAATGAAAACTTTTTAACAGAGCTAACATTTTGAGGTTGATTTTTGTTATGTCACCACTGGAACAAACTGTGCGGGATTATCGTAAGTATGAAGATAAGGGCTAATAAGCCCTAATAAGCCCTTATACAATATTAATATCCAAAATTCCTAGGAGGACAGCATGGGTTATGCGGCGGCTTTCCACAAATCAGGTTTTGAGTATAGCATTCGTTAACTACGGATTGAGTATGCGGAAAGTAATGCTTAAACGTGTTCACATGTTTATTGACAGTTGTAGTATGTGATGGATGAACGACAGGAATCACTGTGTTCGATACATTCGTATTAACATATTGCTGTGTTGGAGAGACTTGTGCTGGAGCAACTTGAGTAGGCAGAGTTTGAGTTGGGTAATATTGCACTGGAGACACAGCCATTGGACTATAGGCTCCCATTACGTTGGAGTGTTTACCGGTTGATGCACCCATTACTCCGGGTACGTTTCCGTATGCTCCCATTACATTGTTGGATGCTCCCATTACATGGGGGTTATTTCCTCCACTATTACGAAAATACATTTATAATACGTCCCTTCATTAAGTTTTCGTTACCCTTGTAGTTTATGAAAAAAGGGTAGGTTTGTACTAATGAAAAAGCTTTTTAAGACAAGAATAGGCATAGAACACTTTCTGTTAATTTAAGTAAACATAACCGTGCAGAGTGAAAATTAAATAGCAATACAATAGTCGTCCCTATGGGCGGCTTTTTATTATGTATAAACAACCTAGACATACAGAGATAGAGAATGCTCAAAGGCACTATAGTTCAACGACCTTCTTCACCAGCCACTAAAACATTATCGACATAGAACTAATTTTCATGTGGTAAAGCGCTGATTTTTGCGCTTCAAAGATGGCTAACTGGCAAGTTGGTTGAAGATGAAGGTTTATTTAGAAGGACGTTGAAGTAGTAATTAACATAATGAAAAAAATATATAGAAG
>NZ_JBHXAS010000064.1:0-27891 GCF_042727425.1 Peribacillus sp. NPDC060253 | reverse complement strand
CCTTTATATTATCTTCACTAATTTCATTCTGGTCGTTTAATAATGTTCCGTCTAAATCTATCGCGATGAAACTCATGCTATATAGCCCCTTTTCTCATTCTATCTATTAAAGTCTCTTTCTAGCTTTTATACCTGCTATCAATAAAAATCCAATCAAAAAGAGAGAGAACTCCCTCATCCAGCTCGATATGTCCTTTTATGGATTGACTATGCTTGAATCCAATTGATCTCCTCTAATTTCGAATGATTTCTCCATTCCTCTGGAAATGGTTGCTCGCAGACAATCACATCGACTTTTTCTAGAGGACAAACTTTACTAAATGTGTCGACACCAATTTTAGAGTAATCCGTTAGCAATATAACTTGCTTTGATACCTCGACCATCTTGCGTGAAACTAATGTTTCATGTAAATGATAATTACTAACCCCACTTTGAATAGAAACACCACCAGCTGAAATGAACGCTTTATCAATATTAAATTGATTTAACATTTGTTCAGTGAGACCGCCGCTTATAGATTGATGCTTTGGATCAATTTGTCCTCCTAGTAATAGAATTTGTCCTGTAAACTTATTTTCATTGAGCAATTCGGTTAACACAGACGACACAGGAAGAGAATTGGTTAAAATCGTAATGTCTATTTTATTTTCGATACACTGCGCAAATTCAAGCATGGTTGTCCCTACATCAATGGCAATCACATCTCCGTTAGAAATGAGTTCTACTGCTTTTTTCCCAACCTTAATTTTCGCTTCTTGATTCACCGTTGTACGCTGTGTAAATGGAGGCTCCTCAAATTCAAAGACTGTTTTAATCGCTCCACCGTAAACCCTCTTTAAAAGTCCTTTTTCTTCTAATATCATCAAATCGCGTCGAATCGTTTCCTCTGAAACATTAAATTGATTAACTAATTCCATTACTTTTACTTTTCCCATTTTGTTAAGTTCTTTTAAAATTTCATTCTTTCTTTCTTCTGGCAAAACAGACATATTTCTTCCCCCGTGATCATTAATAATTTATAAAATAATGCATTCTTTCTTCGGTACAAGAATTTGAACACGTGCTCCTTGCTCAAACATTTCCCCTCGGTGGTGAAGATAATCTACAAGGAAAGCGGACTCCTCTGTTTCTACTTCATATCTTAAAACATTCCCTGTCATAGAAACATCTTTAATAAACCCTTTAATTCCCCAGTTCTCTTGTATATCCAAGCTATCCTCACCAACAGAAACTAATTGTAAAACTTCAGGACGAATGGCGACTTCATTCCCTTTTAATTCTGTGCTGCGAACAAGTTTATGGAAAACTTCCATATTACAAACATTATAATTTCCGATAAATTTTGCAACAAATGTATTGACTGGAGAAGTATAAATTTCTGATGGAGAACCGGATTGTACAACTTTTCCTTTATTCATGACAAAAATTCGATCAGACATCGTCATTGCTTCTTCCTGATCATGAGTAACAAAAATTGTTGTAATATCTAATTCTTTCTGTATTCTCTTTAATTCTTTTTGCAAACTTTTTCTAATTTTAGCATCCAATGCGCTTAACGGTTCATCCAAAAGCAGTACTTTTGGCTCCATGACAAGCGCACGGGCAAGAGCAACCCTCTGCTGTTGTCCACCAGATAACTGATGAGGAAACGACTCTTCTTTTCCTATTAAATCAACCATATCAATCATATTTTTTACTTTTGATTTAACATTTTTCACCTTCTTCATTTTAAGGCCGTACGCGATATTGTCAAAAACGGTCATATTCGGGAAAAGTGCATAAGACTGAAATACCATACCGACTTCACGCTGACGCGGTGATAAATTAGTAATATCATGTCCATCAATTAAGATTCTTCCTACATCAACACCTTCAAGCCCCGCAATGGAACGTAATAATGTACTTTTCCCGCATCCGCTTTGCCCAAGAAGTGTAGCAAATTCTCCTTTTTTTAATGTTAAAGAAATGTCATTTAGAACGACTTGATTTTCATACCCCTTGGTCACTTGATCGATGGTTACATAACTCATTACTTTTCACCTTCTATAGCAGTATTTTTATTACAGTATTTTTTTTTAAAAAATGAAAGAATTCGCTTCTTATTTGACCCGACAGGATTTTTTTCGTTTCTAAACGTAAGTTTTAATACAATCCCCGTTAAAAGTAAAATCATTGAATAATAGGTAATAACAATTGCACTTGTTAAGTGACCACTACTGTTTAGTTTGTCGGCAAGATAAATTTGAATGGTTTCAAATCGGCCCCCGACAAGCAAATTAGCAAAAGCAAACTCACTAAATAAAAGAGCGACTGATAATAAGGTAGACACTAAAATACCAGATATAATATTTGGAAACACCACTGTGCGAAACGACTGGAATTTTGTAGCACCGAGTAATTCAGCTGCATCAACAAGCTGCACAGCATTAATCGTACGAAGACTGCTACGAATACCTTGATACATAAATGGCAGAATCGTTATGAAATAGGCACCGATTAAAATCCAAGGTGTTCCGGCAATTTGAATCGGTCCATCTGAATATACCTTGATTAATCCTACAGCTCCAACAATGGGAGGAATTCCATAAGGAAGCATAGCTGCTGCTTGAAGTAATCCTTCCCATTTACTGAAATATACCGTGATGATAAAGATAGTCGGAAGCATAATAACAACACTAAGACCTACAGACATGACAATTAAAAACAGCGTTCGTCGAAAAGCATCATAAAACCGTTCATCTTGAAATAATTCAATATACCAATCCATTGTATAACTCTCAGGTAAAATGGTATGATCCCATTTACCGGCAATCGAGAATAAAAATGTTCCTACAAGCGGAATTAATAAATACATAACTAGTAACCCAACAATCACTTTATGAAAAGTCAATGAAGATTTCATCGTAAATCCCTCCTTATGCGGCGCATCATTCGTTCATTGAACCACATCGCCCCTATCATTGTCGCTGCTAGAAGAACTCCCATCGCACTACCTAGCTGCGGCTTTAATGCAACGTCACTAGCAACTAGAGAGGCAATTTGCAATGACAATAAGTTATAGTTGCTGCCTACTAATGCATAGGCTGTAGCGTAAGCTCCCATCGAATTAGCAAACAAAATACTGAATGTACCTACAATACTAGGTAAAAGAACTGGAATCCCAATGTGAAGCCAAAATGATAATGTTGACCCTCCTAATAATGAAGAAGCTTCTTTCCATTGTTTCTTAATTCCTTGATAAGACGGGTAGATGAGCATAATAGCAAGCGGAATTTGAAAATATATATAAACAAGAATGAGGCCTGTCCATGAATATAAATTAAAATCCGCAAACACATCCCCACCAATCTTTGAAAAAAGCAACGTAAACAACCCATTGTTTCCAAGTAAAATAATAAATGAAAATGAAAGGGGAATCCCCTCAAAGTTCGACGTCATATTGGCAATCATCAGTAAGCGATTTTGTATTTTTTGTGAGAACTTTGTAATCGAATAGGCTGCAATGACTGCTATAATCACAGAAGTTACAGCAGAAAACAAAGAAATGACAAGGCTATTTTGAATGGCTTGTAAGTAAAATTCACTTTTAAATATGGTGATATATTGATCAATCGCAACTTGAATTCCATCGTCTGCATAAAAACTATTTTTAATCATTGCCACTAATGGGCCTATTTCAAATCCAATCACAAACATAATAAATGGCAGTAAAAGAGCTAATAAGTAAATTTTTTGTTTTTTTATTTTTCGCAAGACTTCTCGCTCCTCTTTGTTCTTTAACAATTTAGGAATTGGTTTAACAGTACGTTCGTTAAACCAATTCCCGTCAACTTTCATTCTTCATTTTAAAGTTGAATAGTGTATCTTTATTAAAGGGTATTTTTTCCTTTCAGACCTGGAAATTGATATGAAATCATTTTATTGGACGGCTCAATATTTAAAAGTTCACAAACGAGCGGTGCAAAAGCTAATTGCGGAACTACTTCACTGTAAACACCAGGCTCCACTTTTGGACTCATGATAAAGAGCGGTACATCACGCTCACCATCAGTTATGCCGCCATGGTTGCCATATTCACTCATGCCATGATCAGATGTAATTAAAATGTGGTAACCTTCTTTGATCCAAATTGGCAAAAGTTGTGCCAACAAGCTTCCCATTTTTAAGATTTGTTCACGATATTCTTTCGATTCCGAACCGAAAATTTCTCCTTTTACATCTACACCGAGCGGATGAATATATAAAAAGTGTGGGTCATACTTTCTGCGCAAAGCTTCTGCATCCATTAACACATGACTGTCTGGATAGTCATCATCCCAATAAAATTTTCCATATTGAATCGGCTTAGACTCATCCTCTTGCTCACGATCTTCAATAAAATGGAATGGCGCGCGATTATAAAGTTCGCTTACCCAGTAATAAGATACCGTTCCGTTTCTTAAGCCGTTTTCTTTCGTAAGATGAAAGAGACTTTTCTCAGTAGATAAGCGAACGGCTTGATTGGACGTAATTCCGTTCACTGATGCCGGTGTACCCGTTAGTAACACTTCATATAATGGACGGGAAAGACTTGGGAGTTCCGACTTTACTTTGTAAAGTGCTGCCTGATTTGTTTCAACTAGATGTTGAATAAATCCAAGAGCCTCACATGCTTTATCATATCTCATACCATCAACAATAATTGCTATTACTTTATTTGACATGGACTAACACCTCTTCTTGCCAAAGCTGTGGTAATTTCTTAGCCGTTTCTTCCCAAGCTTTGTAATCTTCAATTGGTTTTGCATTTGTGTACTGTTCTTCTGGAACCATTTTTTCAGCTACTTCTTTCGGTAGTTCTACATCGCGAATTGGACGGGCAAATCCTTTAGCTAAGTTAATTTGTCCTTCATCGCTTAAGATATATTCTCTAGTTGCCATCGCAGCATGCGGATGCTTTGCATTTTTGTTAATAATAGTTGCGTAGCCGCTTACGACTGAACCTTCACGTGGAATGGCGACGTCAAATTGATCGCGGTTAATTTGGTCAGCGTAACCAAGAGCATTGAAATCCCAAACAAGGGCAACTTCCACTTCCCCTTTTTCGATGTTTGCCGGCTTGGCATCAGTTAAGCTGAGGCGGCCTTGCTTGGCAAGCTTAGCAAAATAGTCAATTCCTGGTTGGAGATTTGTTTCATCACCACCGTAAGCCTTTGCGGCAGCAAGAACGGCCATTTGGTTCTGTGTACCACGCTGAACATCTCCAACTGTTACTTTATAATCTCCTTTTAATATGTCATCCCATGATTTTGGCGGGTTATCTACTAATTCTTTATTAGTAAAGAATGCAATCGTTCCTTGGTATCCAACAACCCAATCTCCATTGTCATCTTTTGCCCAGTCAGGTACCTCGTCCCAATAGGAAGTTTTATATGGCATCGTTAATTCTTTTTGTTCCGCGATGGGCCCAAAGGAAACACCTACATCGCCGATATCAGCTGTTGCATTCTTTCCTTCAGATTCCATTTTGGCAATCTCTTCGGCACTGGATAAATCTGTATCATTGTGTTCCAATGTATATTTTTTCATCACTTCATTCCACGTTTCTCCCCAGTTAGCCCATGAATCTGGCATACCCACACTATTAATTGTCCCCTCTTCTTTTGCCTTTGTTTCAATTTCTTTCAGGGTTAACGAACTTGGATCCTTAACAACTGGAGCAGCCTCCTCTTTAGTAGATCCACAAGCAGCTAATCCTAGTACACTCACTCCTAACATCACAGCTTGAATAGACTTGTAACAATTCTTCTTGAATGTGTAATTCATAAAAAGTGCCTCCATTTAATGTGGAATTTTTAATGTTTATTACTGTTTATTACGGTTTAATCATAATCAATCAATATAATCCCCACATTAATCCAATGTTAAGATTTTGTAAATCAGGTCTTTATTTGTCCAATTCATAAGCTTTTATTTTCATACAATTGAAAAGGATAGCTTGTTAATGGTTTCGCGGGATTTGGTAGGTTTACATTTTGCATCGCATCGATGGCAAGCTCCTTAGCTTGTTTTTTATTCAATGAGGTATGAGACCTAATCGATTAAACAAATTGATTGCCAATTGTAAAAACAGGCGTAAATGCATTCATCGGATTTTGCATAATAAAGGCGATGTCCTTGCCTAGAATTTCACGCATTTATCATCTAAGCCATTCAATTCACGTCCATGTATGGTAAATGCGGCCTTCTATTGTCGATGTTTTCCGGTCAAGTAGCTGAAAATGGACATACTTGTAACGGTTTTACCACTACCACTTTCCCCAACAAGACCCAGTCCCTTCCCTTGTTTAAGTTCAAAATTAATATCCTGAACAAGGGGGGACCTAAAGTTACCTGAATGGTAGCTGGCATACGAAATGTAGCCTCGTCCCAGTTAACCCCAAAAGTTAGACACTTCATTTCAATAAGCAGCCTTGAGGGCATGAACCTGGTAATCTACCGGGTCATGCCTTTTAATTTCCTCAGATACCCAACCCCACCATTTTCCGAAAAATGGTATATTATAGTTTATGACATCAATGGAGGAAGACAGGGAGTGATGAAGTATCCGTAATAGATGGATCATTTCAACAATTGTTGGATTATTGCTTATTTTTTTAAGTGTAATTGCCTTCAATTATTTCGAGAGCGATAAAACTGAAAAAGGGGAAAATGTGGAAGACAAGGAGCCCAAAATTCCTGAGGTGCAGGAATATGGAGGTACCCATCTTGAAAGAGTCGGCGATAAGGTTCGCCAAAAAAATTGGGGAACATTCACATTACTTGAAACGAAGTCTATTAATGAGTCATTTGAATTGGCACCCATGGTCATTACAATCAAGGATATCCGCCGGATTCGATTATCTTCACTCACAGATGAAGTAAAGGAGGAGCTCAAGCCCTATACGGGATTGAGTTTTGATGAGGCCTATTCGATATATTATAAAGAGAATTTATCCATGGAGGAAATCGATCAAAAGGCTGCGTTTTCTCAAACGGATATTGATGAAGCGGTTACTTATCTAGAGATAACTTATTCTATTGAAAATAAAGATTCGAAGGAACTTCAGTTCTTCAGCATGGAAAATGTTACTTTCAATAATGACCTTACATATGATGTGCCATCTAAAAATTTCATCCTTTCCGGAGATACGTTTATGGGGACAAAAAAAGTAAGTCGATCAGATTACCAACCAGGAGAAACACGAGAAGGCACAATTGGATTATTAGTTGATTCAGAAGAAAACATCGAGGAGCTCGATTCCTTTGCATTCACTACCGATGATATAGCGGATGGTGAGACACATGAATTATTGGTGGATGGCACTTCATTTGAAATTCCCCTAAAAGAAAAGTAGTTTTAACGAGTATGATAGAAAACCCTAAATAAGGGGAACCTCGAAAAAAGGTTTCACTTATTTAGGGTTTCATATGAGCTCCCTTAGTATAACTGATACTTATTTCTGCGTTACTTCCTCCATTAATATTCTACGCAATATTTTCCCTACAGCTGATTTTGGCAGTTGTTCCCTGAACTCAAAACTTCGCGGCACTTTGTATCTGGCCAATCGCTGCACGCAAAACTCCCTGATTTCCTGCTCCGTGACTGACTTTCCTTTCTTTAAAACTATGGCCGCATTAATCGTTTCCCCGCGGTATGTATCCGGAATTCCATATACACATGTCTCTTTTATAGCTGGATGCTGATAAATGATATCTTCCACTTCGATTGGATAAACATTATAACCGCTTGCTATGATCATATCTTTCTTTCTTCCTACTATATAAAAATATCCTTCTTCATCCATCGTCGCGATGTCCCCCGTGTATAGCCAGCCGTCACGCAAAGCAGTTACCGTTTCCTCAGGATTATTCCAATACCCCTTCATTACCTGAGGTCCTTTAATGATAAGTTCGCCTATTCCCCCTGTTGGCAATTCATCTGTCCCTGTTTTCAAATCAACGATTTTGGCATCAGTATTAGGATATGGAATTCCAATACTTCCTGGTTTTTTTTGTCCCATTACAGGGTTCCGGTGTGTTGTAGGTGAAGTTTCAGACATGCCGAACCCTTCCGATATCGAAATGCCTAATTTTTTTTCGAATTGATGGATGATTTCTATCGGGAGTGGGGCTGAACCACAGCTGCAGTACTTTAAGCAACTTAAATCATCCGCCGTTAAATCCGGATGATTCAATAAGGCGATATACATGGTCGGGACGCCTGGGAAAATCGTTGGCCGATGTTTCCGAATTAAATCTACCACCTTGTTTATTTCGAATTTTTCTAACGTGATATAAGTCGATCCGGCATATATGGCACTATTCAATCGTCCATTACCAAACACATGAAATAATGGGGTCAATCCAAGCATTCGTTCGCCGGGTCTTTGGAGTTGAAGGGAATTTGCCGTAAAGGAAAAGTCTTGAAAAACATTGGAAACCAAATTAGAGTGCGTGAGCATGACTCCTTTTGATTTACCTGTAGTCCCACCTGTATATTGAAGTACAGCCAAAGCTTCCTCAGGGTCGATGGCCAATGCTGGAAGTACCATATCCACCCTGGATAAATCCGGTTCACTTTTTAGTATTGTTTCCGCAGAAATAAACGTTAACTTATCAGAAAAACCAGCCAGCACTAATTTATCCAGTTGTTCCTCACGGCCAATGAACCAGGTCGCTTCTGAATCACTTAAAATATATGCTAATTCACTTGACTGGTACATGGGGTTTACTTGAACGACCACACCACCCATACGATGTATGGCATAATAGGCAATGATATATTCTAGACAATTTGGCAGCATGATTGCTATCCGATCATTTAATTGAAATCCCTGATTGGATAAATCCACGGCAAAACGATCTGATGCATTCTTCAATTCCAAATAAGTCAGTTCCCTCTCTCCATCTATGACTGCTTTGCAGGTAGGGTAATGATGGGCCGAACGCTCTAAAAGTCCGTATAATGACAATGAGGGAATCTCCATTACAGAAGGGGTTCCTTTTGGATAAAATTCATGCCAAATTTTAGTCAATTTCTTCACACCTCATTCTTTCTGTTAAAATGACTCGTTTTTAACGCTTTTCTCTTTATTTTGTCATCCTTGCCTCATTTATCACGAATGATTTTGAATATCCCAGTGCCTTTTGCAATGATATTGCCTTCAGCGTCTTTTATCTCACCTTCAGTAAAGGCAATTTTGTACCCTTTTTGCAGGACCTTTGCTTCTGCAAATAATTCTCCGCTCGATATGCTGGCTAAATAATGTACATTTAAGCTTGTCGTCACAACTTTGGATTTAGTCACGGAGCGGGTCACCATTCCAAGTATGGTATCCAGCATGGTAGCATGAATACCACCGTGCAGGGTTCCATTAACATTAAGTAAATGATCTTCAATGTTTAGCTTTATAGTAACATTGCTTTCCTCAAACCGAATGATTTCAAACCCTATATGTGAAAAGAATGCACTACTTTCGAATTGGTTGCGTATATCCTCCACTTCAACAGGCAAATTATTCCTCCCCCTCACTTTTGCGCGATCCAATTTATACCGAAAGGAGCAGAACCGCATAGGGTTTCCACTCCTTTATATTCCTGGAGATCTATATCGTTTCAATCATGATCGCCATTCCCTGTCCCCCGCCAACACAAAGTGTAGCAATTCCATATCTTTCTTTCCTTCGAATCAGTTCATATATTAATGTCGTCACGATCCTTGCACCCGTAGATCCGACTGGGTGTCCGAGTGCTATGGCCCCACCATTTACATTAACCTTGTTTTCATCAAGTGATAAATCCCTGATTACTGCCAATGCCTGTGAAGCGAACGCCTCGTTTAATTCGAAAAGCCCAATTTCTTCTACTTTTTTCCCGGTGCGCTCCAAAAGTTTTCCGACGGCTGGTACAGGACCAATTCCCATCACTTCAGGAGAAACTCCCGCAGTGGCCCAATCGACAATCTTTGCGATTGGTTTTACTTGTAACCGTTCCGCTTCACTAGCTTTCATTAATACCAATGCGGCAGCTCCATCATTACGGCCACAGGCATTCCCTGCGGTGACGGTTCCATTTTCCCTGAATGCCGGTTTTAAGCTTGCAAGCTTTTCGATGGTGGTATCCGGGCGTGGATATTCATCCGTTTCAATGGTAACCGCAGACTTCCTGTCAGAGACCTGGACAGGAACGATCTCTTCCCTGAACTTTCCTTCTTCTATCGCTTTTGCCGCTCTTCTTTGACTTTCGACCGAAAAGGCATCTTGTTCTTCCCTGGAAATATTGTATCGCTGTGCGACATTTTCAGCGGTGATTCCCATCCCTAAACCTTTTCCATAAATTTCTTGAGGCTGTTGTCCAGCTTCAGTATTGGAATCTACAAGTTGGGTCCGATCTCCCCCAAATCGGGCACTTCTTAAATAAAGGGGGGCACGGCTCATACTTTCCGTTCCGCCGGCAACGACAATATCGGCTTGGCCGGAGCTTATTTGCTGTGCTGCTGAAGTGATGGCCTGCATTCCCGATGCACATAATCGATTTACTGTAAAAGCTGGAGCAGAATCGGGAATCCCTGAACGCAGTGCAGCCACTCTCGCCACATTTGAGGATTCAGTCGTTTGCCTAACCTCCCCAAAAATGACTTCATCCACTTGTTCAGCCACTATATGGGCCCTTTTGATTGCCTCCTTGATGGCAATACTCGCCAAATGACCGGAACTCAATTCCTTAAATGCGCCCCCATATCGTCCTATCGGTGTTCGTACAGCACTCACGATTACAATATCTTCTTTCATCTCGTTTCTCCCCCTTGAAGTTCCTTATACTAATTTCAAAGAATATCCTTCAACACGCTATGTAGAAACCGGTTAGCACTCTTCCAAGACATTCCTTGCAATGATTAAGCGTTGAATTTCATTCGTTCCTTCATATATTTTAGTTATGCGGGCATCACGATAAAAACGTTCAACTGGATATTCGGCCATATATCCCATGCCGCCATGAATTTGAACCGCCTTATCCGCTACCCGATTAAAAACGTCAGAAGCAAACAGTTTTGCCATTGATGCTTCCTTGATCACTTTTTTTCCTTCATCAATCTTTTGTGCCGCCATCATCGTCAATGCCCTTGCAGCTTCCGTTTCCGTCGCCATATCAGCAAGCATCCATTGAATCGCTTGGTTGTCTGCGATTGGTTTGCCGAATTGAATGCGCTCTTTCGCATATTTACCTGATAATTCAATCAATTTCCCGCATGATCCCACAGCTCTTGCAGCCAGCCCTACACGCCCTTCACCTAAAATTTTAAGGGCAGAGATATAACCTATGCCAACTTCACCGATAACATTTTCTGCTGGTATGATACAATCCTCGAAAATGACTTGTGAAGTATACGATCCTCTTAGCCCCATTTTTTTGTCCTTTTTGCCGACAGTCAAGCCTGGAAAATCCCTTTCTACTAAAAAAGCGGTAATCCCTCCTTTTGCCCCTTTGTCTTTATCCGTTAATGCGAATACTGTATAAACGTCGGCAACCGGCCCATTGGTGATGAAATGTTTCGTCCCGTTCATCACCCAATAATCACCCTTCTTTTCTGCACTTGTTGCCAAATTGGTTGCATCAGATCCCGCTCCTGGTTCAGATAAAGCAAAGGCTCCAATTTTAGTGCCTGCTGCCATTTCAGGCAAATATTTATCTTTCAAATATTCGGATGCAAGCTTAACTAGACCTGTACTGCCAATCCCTGTATGAGCACTGATTAATGAAACAAAACCATTATGGGTCCTTCCTAACTGCTCTAATACGGTAGCCTTTCCCACTGCATTTAAGCCAATCCCACCGTATTGTTCAGGAATGCTTATCCCGAATAAGCCAAGGTCTTTTGCTTTTTCCACCAAATGCTGCGGGATGGCATCTTCCTCTTCAATTTGTAAGGCGTAAGGCTCCACTTCCCTTTCGACGAAATTATGGATCATTTCCTTCATTTGCTGCATTTCCTTGGTTAACGTAATTGTCATGATTATTTTCCTCCTTAGGACTGTTCAGGTAAAGTGATACAATGGTAAGTTCATTCCGCACCATACAAGGGATTTCACTTGAAGACGTTTTATCAACTAATCATTCACGTATAATTGGATCGAATTTAATAGAATAATCTTCTAGTTAATTAGAGTTCCTACTTTTATCAAATCAGACTTCACGCTCAATTATCGTCGCAATTCCCTGTCCGCCTCCAATGCAGGCCGTGATAAGAGCAAATCTTCCTTCGGAACGCTTCAATTCGTACACCGCTTTCGTAATGAGGATGGCACCTGTCGCACCGAGAGGGTGTCCGTGAGCAATGGCTCCCCCATTCACATTCACTTTTGCGGGATCCAAATCAAGCTCCCTATTACAAGCAATCACTTGAGCCGCAAAGGCTTCATTAATTTCAACGATATCCATATCACTTAATGAAAGCCCTGATTTTTCCATTACCTTTCTAATGGCGGGCACTGGTCCTATTCCCATATAATTTGGATCTACCCCTGCAACAGCCGAAGTCTTAATCGTCGCTAGAGGCTTTATCCCCAATTCTTCCGCTTTGTCCCTTGACATTATAACCAAGGCAGACGCGGCATCATTTAATCCCGAACTATTGCCTGCCGTCACGGATCCGCCTTCTAAAAACGCTGGTGATAATTTGGCTAGCCCTTCTTTCGTTATTTGCGGGCGTGGATGTTCATCCACTTTAAATTCTATGGCCTCACCTTTTCTGACCGGAATGCTTACTGGTACAATCTGCTCAATGAAACGGCCCTCTTCCATGGCTCTTGCCATATTTTTTTGACTTTGGAAGGCGAATTCATCTTGTTCTTCCCTACTGACCTCATATTTATCAGCTAAGTTCTCAGCGGTGATTCCCATTGGCGGATCGCCAATTTCTTTTGGGGACAACTGCGACTTTCTGAACTGTTGGGGCCTCGCGCTGTAAGCTTTTTCCGGACGATCCATCAAGTAAGGCGCCCTGCTCATGCTCTCAACACCACCGGCGATATAAACATCTCCTTCGCCTGCCCAGATCGCCTGTGCAGCCAGATTGATAGCGTTGATGCCCGAACCGCACTGACGGTCAACTGTCAGTCCCGGCAGATGAATGGAAAGGCCTGTTTCCAACGCCGTTAATCTGGCTATGTTTCCACCACCGCTTAAGACGTTCCCCATGATGACATCATCTATCATTTCAGGTTCTACATTCGCTCGTTTTATGGCTTCTTTCACCACTTCCGCCCCAAATACGTGAGCGGGAACCGATGCAAGTGCACCTCCCTGTTTTCCAATTGCTGTCCGTACTGCAGAAACTATGACGGCATCTCTATTCATTTCTTCATCCGCTCCTTTTCCTTTTCTTTTACACCTTGAGGTTCCTTAATTATTGATGACCTTGACGTTAAGCTGGTCCGCCATACTTATGAGGACTTAAGATCAAAGTTCCCCGATTGTTTAATTTTCTGATTCCCTGTTGATTTAGCAGGTTTTACGAATATGGCAAATAGGATGCCAAAAGCCAAGACAAGGATGGCCATGAACAAAATAGATAGGTTATAGCCCAACAGTTTATTTCCTCCAGCTAAACTTATGATATAGCCTGTTAAAAGAGGGGCAATGATGCCTGCCATGTTCCCTGATGATGTTAGGATGCTCGTCATCAATCCACCCCGCTCTTGCATTTCATTGATCATGATGGTTGGTCCAATCGGTAAAATGGCATACGTCAGTCCCTTTGCTAAACACATGGCGCCGATCACCCAGATCGGATTTTGAAAGACCATGATTGATGAAAAAAACAATGCCCCCAGGATCATTGCGCCCGCGACGACAAATACCCTAGATGACCGCCAATTCTGATTCTTCTTGTATAAATGGTCAGACACCATCGAAACACCCATATAAATGCATACAGAGACGACTCCGATTATTGCTACACTGGTTCCCATTTGGCCGGGAGTCATTTTTACGGCTTCCACTAAATAAATCGGGAGCCAAACTGAAAACCAAACAACTAGGATATACGTTGAAAAATATGCCAGGGTCGTAAATAAAGCAGTAGGTGACGCCAGCAGCAACAGAAAGTCTTTCACTTTGAACTTTTCAAGTTTTGCTTTCTTTTTCTTTTGTACTTTTTCATATACTTCAACTGGATTTTCCTTTGTTAAAAATTGAAAGAGGAAGAACCAAACAAGGCTTGCTGCACCGAGAGTGGCAAAGGCAACCTTCCAACCGAATATCGTAATTAAGGAAACGAGGATGGGCGCCACGATCATTGCACCAACCGTTCCCCCGCCAACCACTACGGAATTGGCGAAGCCTTTTAGTTTCGGCGGAAACCACTTATCAGCATGACTATATGCAATTGGGCTATAAGGACCTTCGAATGCACCCAGTAAAATCCTGTATAGAATCAAAAATGGAAGCGCGGTAATGGCTAAAACACCGAATTGCAAAACAGTCCATGTCAGCATGATGAATCCAAGCACTTTTTTGGCCCCCAGGCGATCAGCCCATGCCGCCCCAAAAATTCCCGTTACTGGATAGAGCCAGTAATAACTGCTTCCGACAAGCCCCCACTCCGCATAGGAAAGGTCGAATTCTTTCATGATAGGAACAGCTGCCAGACCGACGATCGATTTATCCGCAAAATTAATGACGGCTCCAAAGAATAATAGAATCAGAACAACCCAACGCATATGAATCCCTCCTCTTTTCTTTATGTTTGTTCAATCTCGCATTTCATCAAATGTAATCATGGTCATGAAAATGAGCATTTCTTACATCGCATGTTGGAATGAGCATGCGAACCAACCACTTCCCTCTCTATCATTTTTCCTTTTCAAGTTCTTCTTTAACTAACAATCTTTTTAAAAGTTTACCCACTGTGTTTCGCGGCAGTTCTATTCTTACTTCAAATACTTTCGGAACCTTATAGGGCGTCAACTGTGAATAACAATATCCTTCTATTTCTTCAAGGTCTATTGAAGCGCCATCTTTCGGTACGATGAATGCTTTCACCACTTCACCTTTTTCTTTGTGGGGGATACCCACCACGGCTGCCTCTTTAATAGCCGGATGTTCATATAGAACCCCTTCCACCTCTTGCGGGTAAATATTGAATCCGCCAACGATGATCATTTCTTTTTTTCTGCCGACGATATAGAAATATCCTTCATCATCCATCACAGCAAGGTCACCGGTATATAGCCAGTCATTCTGTAAAGCCTTTTTGGTTTCGGCTTCATTATTCCAATAGCCCTTCATAATTTGCGGTCCTTTTATGAGCAACTCACCGACACCAGTGTTAGGTACTTCATTATTATCATCGTCGATGATCATACAGTCCGTTCCTGGAAACGGGATGCCGATGCTCCCTATTTTCCTTTTTCCAAAAGGCGGATTACGATGCGTGGAGGGGGAAGCTTCCGATAAACCGAAGCCTTCACCAATTTTTGCACCGGTCAGCAATTCAAATCGCTTAATCACTTCTACTGGAAGGGGGGCAGAGCCACAAGAACAACTTTTTAAACAATCCAGTCCATAGGTTTCAATTTCTGGGTGATTGACGAATGCGTTATACATCTTTGGAACACCAGGAAAAAAAGTCGGGCGGTATTTTTTAATGTTAGTAAGAACGTGTTGGAGATCGAATTTCGAAAATAAAAGAATGGCAGCTCCTATATAGATACCTAGGTTCATCGCACTTGTCATCGCATACACATGGTAAAGAGGCGTTGCTGCCAAAACGATTTCTTCACCAGGGACCATGGCATCCCCATACATTTCAAAGCTCTGTACGACATTGGAGGTCAAATTATGGTGAGTAAGCATGACTCCCTTCATCTTGCCTGTGGTCCCGCCTGTATATTGAATGACGGCAGTGTCTTCATACGGGTTGATGATTACAGGTTCAGTCAAGACCTTACCGGATTGAATCATTGATTGAAGCGAATGTGAACCATCTTGATTTTGAACATTTTCCGTTTTCATGCAGACCGCAAACTCATATATCGTTTTCGTTTCTTCGACCGTATTCGCGGCGGTTTGATCAAATACAATATACTTAGCACCCGAATCTATTAAAATTTGCAATAGTTCCCTTGGTTTATACATGGGATTCATCTGTACAACTATCAGACCTAATGCCTGGGCGGCATAATAACTGATTATGAAATAAGGATGGTTGGCCATCATCAGGCCAATTCGTTCACCTTTAACAAAGCCCATTTCACTCCATTTCCCTGCAAGTTTGTCTACCTGCATTTTAAGATTCTTATAATCCATTGAATCGTCTTCATAAATGATGGCTGTATGGTGAGGAAATTTACTTGCTGTTGTATCAAGCAGTGAATAGACGGATATTTCCGGTAGCTTCATAGATTTCATTCTTTCAACATACCATTGCTCCCATGGTTGATTTATCGTTTTTCGCACCATTTATCCCTCCACACATAAACGAATTTCATATCGTACATGTTTGATTTATACATATTATTATGCAACTTGCATGCCAAGTCCTCTATGTGTGTAAAACCGCTTAATATTAAGATTCTTTAATTCATTAATGAATTTTATTCACATATAAAGCCTTTCTATAGAGGATTCACCGAAATACCAATAATTCATTATTGAATTTTAAACAGGCTCTGGTTGGTTTTCAATCGATATTGAAAAGTAGGTTTTTACCATATTATAGATTATATCTACTCACGAATAGTGATTTTGATTTTATCCATGGTGTATTATAAAATTTAAAAAGCCCATCCAGCTAGGAATGGGCTTTTCGAATTTTATTGACTTACGGTTAAATAAAAAATCTATAGCTCTCTTTCCATTCCTGGATTTTTAGATTTTGCGCGTTCGTAGACTGATTTTGCCACCGCTGAATCCAAGAATCATCAAAGCCACACAACTGGTTCAATCGATCGGACCATCCTGTAAAGATCTAGATATCACGTTCTTTAAGAACATTATCCAACATGGCTTGAAGTTGACGTCCTTCATTTTGATCTTTGCTACTGACTCTTATGTATCCGAATTTACGAACATCCATTTTTTACTCCTCATTCTATTTCTTTCTACTATTCTACTAAAAACGTTCGTAAAAGTGTATGTAAAACAATGAACGTTCGTAAAGTGTACTTTTACGAACGGGATTTAAAATGATTATTTTGAGTAGAAAGAAGAGATTTTGCAGGAATTGAATGATAGTTCGAAAAACATGTCGAGTAATTAAAATCAGTTTGAATATCAATAATGACAAAGGTCTGGCGATTTTGAAACGCCCAATGTACGTAACTGGAACATTCTAATCCTCCTCTACCTATATCACGCCCGTTGAGTAGAAATAAAATTTAATACATGTCGTTTTCCAGGTGCTGCCTGAATAGCTCCTTTTACGGAAGCAGTGAGTGCTCCACTTGCATTTGCAAAAGTAAGTAATCGTTGATGATTTTCACTCACTCTTTCACATAGATTTTCATTAGATACTTCAAGTGACACTAGTTCGGATAAGAAACCTCCCATAAATGCATCACCTGCCCCTGTTGTATCCGAAACAATTACTTTAAATCCTTTGTCTTCATATTCCTCTCCATTTTTCAAATAAATATTTGCGCCATCGCTTCCTTTTGTATATACGACTACCTTCACGTTACCGACAAAAAGGGATTTAATCGCTTCTTTTTCCTTATTAATATTTGTTATAAAATATAATTCTTCATCGGATACTTTTACAATATCAGCTAGAGGCAAGAAGTTTAGTATGGTACGCCGACAGCTTTCTTCATCAGGCCATAAAGGAAGCCGGACATTAGGGTCAAAACTTACAATTCCACCTATTTTATTAAACCTGTCTATCACTTTTATATGAGTTTGTTTCATTGGACTTTCAACTAAATCCACTGAGCAAAAGTGAAGAAGATCTCCTTGATTAAACCACTCTGACTTCACCTCTTCTGGTGAAAGTAATAAATCAGCTGTATTCTTTCGATAAAAATTAAAACTTCTTTCTCCGAAATTATCTACAGATACAAATGCTAATCCAGTTTCTCCTTCATCGCTTCGAATAATATAGGAAGTGTCTACATTATTTCCTCGAAGCACGTCCATTAAATAATCACCAAAATTATCATTAGCTATCTTGGTTAGTATGGCTGAATTTCCACCATATTTTGCAATGGCAATCGCAACGTTCATAGGAGCTCCACCGGCAACACGTTCAAAACCAGTAACCTCTTTTAATGATTTTTCTTTTTGAATAGGAATAAAATCAATCAATGTCTCACCAAGACAAAAAACCTTTTTCAATGTATTCACCCCTAAACAAGAAACAAGGCTAGACACTTGTTCCTTGTTATTTTATTTCCAAATGTCTTTTAGGTTCCAATAAGTTATTTCCTTGACTTGTACATCACCCTTCACAGTAAATAACTCAATACCTAGTCTATCTTCATTCGGATAGATACGACTTGTCATGGTCGTTTGTCCATCATTCGCAAAGATTTCAATGGAAGATCGATCAATAAATACACGTAGGGAAAGCTCTTTATTTGTCTCAAGTATTGTGTTTCTAACACCATCTTCCACTTTTCCTGACTTGGAGCAATCAAGTGTTAGCTGTTGTTTATCTAAGTGATACGTTAATACTGTTTCTTCTTGGTTAACTCCACGAATCTTTAGACCTACAGATTGAGCACTACAATTAGTTAAGTCAAACACAGCTTTCACTTCAAGTAAATCCTCTTTCGTTTCTACCAAATAGCTTTCAGAAATGGATTGATTTGTACACTCATTGTGTTCAGAATCACGTAATAAGATTAATTCCTCAACAGGATTCATTAAAATCTTGTTATTATCCCCTAGCGTTATTTCGCGTGGTAATGTTAAGGCTCCACACCATCCATCTGTTTTTGTTGGCATGTTTGACTCCCACATATCCATCCAACCAATCGCAATTCGACGACCTTTATCATCTAATAGTGTTTGAACTGCATAAAAGTCATGTCCATTATCTAATTCAGTAAATGATCCATGAACAAACTCGTTTGTTTCGTAATTATAATCTCCAACCAAATAACCTGTTTGGAATAGATTATTATATAAATCTCCATTTGATTTAATACCTTGAGGTGAGATCAGTAGAATATATTTTCCATCTAATTCAAAGAAGTCGGGGCATTCCCACATATATCCAAGTGAGCCGTCACTTTGTGCAAGAACGCCAATGTATTCCCACTTCAGTAAATCATAAGAACGGTATAAAATAACTCTTCCGACATTCTCCTTCGTCGAATTTCCTAAAACCATGTACCAGGCATCATTGTGCTTCCACACCTTTGGATCACGGAAGTGATGTGCACTATCTATTGGTGGTTTAGCAATAACCGGATTTTCTCCAACTTTCTCAAATGTTATGCCATCCGTACTGACCGCAATATTTTGATTTTGATAGAAGAGATCTTTTTCTTTGTCTGTATAGTGATGTCCTGTATAGATTAGGGTTAGTTCACCATTATTATCAACGGCACTTCCTGAGAAACATCCATCTGTATCACAAGCATCCCCAGGAGCTAAAGCAATAGGCAAATGCTCCCAATGAATGAGATCTTTACTTTTTACATGGCCCCAATGCATTGGCCCCCAATTTGCATCATATGGATGGCATTGATAAAATGCATGGTATTCCCCTTTATACTGTGCGAAACCGTTCGGGTCATTAATCCAGTTAGCTGGGGCCATGATATGGTAACCTAATCGATAACGATTATTTATTTTCTTGTTTGCAATCTTCAGTGCCTCTTCAGCCTTTTTAATTCTATTAATTGTTAACATAATAACATCCTCCTATATTATCTTTCGTAACCTTTCCACATTGCCATTTAAGCCTTTGCTTTCTTTAGAACCTAATAAAGTAAAGATTGAAATAATGGTAAAACAGAAAACCATGATTCCCATGATGAGATAGGTATGACGAAATCCTACACTGTCGTATAATCTACCTGCGAGTGGTGAAAGAATAGATGCACCTACCTGAGAGGCAAATTGGAAACCAACTAGATAGAGCACAGAAGATAAACGTGTATCAAAATTCGCTGCTAAATATTTAAAAATAGCAATTAGCATAATAGGCAATTCTAGAGCATGAATTAATTTCATGGAAGAAATTCCGATTGGTCCAACAACAATTCCAGAACCGATGATTCGGAAGGACATTAAAAATCCTGCTAGAATTAAACTATTCTTTACACCAAACTTTTTTACGATAAACGGTGCAAGAAACATCATTCCAGCCTCTAAAAATACTTGAAATGAGTTTAGGTATCCAAATACTTGATTGCCTAACGCTTCAGTCGGAAATAAAGATGCGTAATAAAGAGGGAATTGCTGATCATAAACACTGTAGATGCATGTCACCCCAATAATGTACATCATGAAAAACCAGAAATCTTTTAATAGAAAAAGATGTCCAACGTCTTTTAGATTAATAGAGTTGGCTCTATTCATTTCTTGATCTGTCATTTCTATTTTCACAGACATAATAATGGCCACTAATATGATGGCCGAAACAGATGCAACCCAGAAATTGATATTTGGATTAATATTAAACAGCTGTCCTGCGAAAAATGCAGCTGCCGCCCACCCTAGAGAACCCCACATTCTTGATTTTCCATATTCGAAATCATATTTACGGCTAATCTTTTCAATATAGGATTCAATCGCTCCAATCCCTGCTAGAAAAGCAACTGCTAAATAGATTCCTCCAACAATTGCGCCCCAAAAGACATTGTATTTTAATAATGGTCCATAGATGAAAATATAAAATGGTCCTACAAATACGAGCAGCAAACTAATAAAAGTTAATACATTTTTCTTTAAACCTATTTTGTCAGATATATAACCATATAGTGGCTGCATACATAAGGCGAAGATAGCGTTTACAGAAAAGATAATACCTGTAGCTGACCCACTTAAGTTTATTTCTTGTCCTAACCAAATGGAAAATAAAGAGTAACTAGAAGACCAAGTAAAAAAGAAAAAGAAAAAATACGCACTTAACATCCAATACAGATTTTTCGGACTTTTCAATTTAATCGCTCCTTTTACTAGACATGTGAAAAGAAATGAATAACTAGTTAACGATATGAAAAAGAAGAAATAGAAATGTGAATTTAAGTCCATACATGGTTGTTAATGATGATACACCTCTATTTAATGCCTGTACCTGAACCGCCAATCCCCTCTAAAATATAACGTTGAGCCACAATATAGATAATAATCAATGGAACGGTGGATATCGTCAGTACAGCCATGACTTGATTAGTATAAACCGGATCTGTACTATTAATTGCTGTAATCGCTACTTGGATCGGAAATTTCGACTTGTCTGTCAAGACCATCAGAGGCCAGATATAATCATTCCAACTTCCGATGAAAGCCAATGTCCCAACAGTGGCAACGGCTGGTTTAGACATCGGTAGCATGACCCGCCAGAATACTTGCCATGTATTTGCCCCATCCAATTTAGCCGATTCAATAATCTCTGTTGGAATAGCCATAAAAAAGTTTCGGAACAAATAGATATTGAATGCCCCTGCCAACGTTGGCAAAATAACCGCAAGACGTGTATCCACTAATCCAATGCTATGAATAATGGTAAATTGAGAGATTAAGATGGTTTCAAATGGCACGATCAAAATAGCCAATAAAAGACCAAACAGCACTTTTTTTCCACTAAAATTAAGTTTAGCAAATGCATAGCCCGCCATCCCATTGATAATTATGGAACCAACTGCTACACACAAACCATAAAACAAACTGTTGCCGATATAACCTAGTAAATGAAATCGTAACAGAACTTGATTGTAGGATACAAACCAGTCTGATGGATGAAATGATGGCAGGAAAGCCTTAATGTTGCTCATATTGTTATAAATTTCCGCTTCTGGTTTCATCGAGGATGCGACCATCCAAAACAGCGGAAAAATAAATAGCACTGCGAGCAAAACCAGGCAAATGTATTCTAAAATCGTTAGAGGCCCGAATTTCCGTCTCATCAGTCTTCATCCTCCTTCACCAGTTTACGTTGCGTAATCGTAACCAATCCGATAATCGTCCCAAACAAGAGAGCAATTGAACTGGCATAACCAACCATGCGGTCCGTAAAACCAGTTTGATAAATATAATAGACAACCGTCATGGTGGAATTCACTGGTCCGCCTTGCGTCATAACCATTGGTTGAACCAACAGCTTGAATGCGCCAATTAATGTGGTAATAAATATAAAAATTGAAGTTGGTTTCAACAAAGGTAACGTAATGTAAATAAATCGTTGCCATTTATTCATTCCGTCTAACTGTGCCGCCTCATAAACATCACCAGGGATATTCTGCAGTCCTGCTAGAAAAATCAGCATCTGAAAGCCAGCTCCTTGCCAAGCCGAAACCACAACAATTGTAAATATCGCCTGCTTAGGACTTGTCAAAAACGGTTGCGCTGAAATGCCGAAGTATGTGAGTACGTTATTAATAATCCCTTCATTTGGGTTCAACAAATACAACCATAGAACAGAGATAACGACAAGTGACATGACAACTGGACTAAAGTAAGCTACTTTAAAAAACGTGTTTGCTTTCCGTTGTTTATTTAACAGGAGGGCCAGCCCAAGAGCTGCCCCAATCTGCAACGGAATCACCCAAACGACAAATTCTAGTGTGTTCACCAAGCTTTTCAGAAAAATTGGGTCCTGGAATAGATTGATGAAATTGTCCAATCCGACAAATGTACGCATATTGGGTGTTAATAAATAATAATCCGTAAACGCATAATAGACTGACATAATAGACGGAATAACAAGGAACATCGATAAAAGTAACAACGCCGGCCCCAAAAACGTATATGCAACAACATTTTCTTTCCACAGAATTTTATTCTTGATTCTCCCCTCTGGTCTCAGAAATGTATAGACAGTCCTATTTTCTTTCCATCCAATTTTACTCATAGTTCCTCCTTCTAATTGGCCTTATCGATAGCTGATTGCATTTCTTTCGCATGTGTATCCAATACTTTTTGGATATCTTTATTTTGATCATAGAAGCTGATGTCATCGATTGTTTGTTGGAAAGCACGCGTGACTTGCGGATAAGCCGGTGTAACGGGACGTGCGTGTCCTGTTTCTTTCAATTGTTTCAGGAAGACATTCATTTGAACTGAGAACTCTTTTACCATCACTTTTTCAGAAGAGTATCGTACTGGTAGTGCTCCAATTGTACGGCTCAGTTCCACATTCGAATCTTTGTTTGTCATCCAGTCAACTAATTTTGCAGCCCATTCTTTATTTTCGGACGTTTGTGTCATCGCAAATTGCCAACTACCTGAAGGAGAAACTAGTTTCTTTGTTTTTGGTGATACAGGATATGGCATAACGCCATAATCTACCTTTGGGTAGTTTGTTTTCATATCAGTTACTGTCCATACTCCACTAAACTTCATTGAATATTTTTCCGTTTCAAACGCTTGTTTAACTGGCGTTCGTGTCGTATAACCTTCTTTCAACATTGTTTGAATAAAAGTCATCGCTTCAACAGTAGTTTTTTTATTGAAGACACCATCTGCTTTCTTTCCATCTTTCGAGATGATATCCCCATCAGCTGACCAGACAAAAGGAGTTAGCGCATACGTCAACATTTCGTCTTTCGACTGTAATTGCATATCAATAGCTGGTTTGTCGTATTTTTCTTTCAACGTTTTACAAAGAGCAAGGAATTGGTCCCATGTCCAGGGATTGTCAACTGTTGGTAGCGTATTCAAATCTACGCCCGCCTCTTGTAACATTCTTTTATTGTAGTAAATCCCCACAGATGATTCACTAACACCAATTGCATACAGCTTGTCTTTATAAGTTCCTTGTTGCTTAATACTTGGCAGCAAATCCTCTTGATCTTTTACATACTCATCCAATGGTGCAATGACACCAGATTTCGCGTAAGCAGCTGTATTTGGTCCGTCCAAAGTAATAACATCCGGCAACGTGCTGGTTGTAAGGGCCGCGTTTACTTTGTCTTCATAACCACCGCCATTTCCGCTACGTGGAATAAATTCAATTTTAGCTTTGATATTGTCAGAAGAATACTTCTTATTGAAGGCTTCAACCCGTTTTTTATACACTTTTCCTTCTTCATTATCATCAGATATGTGTACCCACATCGTAATCGTCTTTTTACCATCACTATTTACGCTTTCGCTTTTGCTGCAGCCCACCGCAGCGAACATCAGTAATAAAGATATACTTACTACTAGCCATTTCTTCATACCTTTCACTTCCCCCTCATATGTCTTTCGTCTAAAAAAAACTTATAAAAGCGCTTTCAATAGTAGTTTATGTCAACCGGTTACATATGTCAACCGGTTGACAGTTATTTTTCGAAAAATCAGATATTAATTTTTGTGTATTTGACTCTAACTCTTGCACATATTAGTACTTTTCTCTAAAATAGGTGCGTGATCAGACTAATCTGAAATTATTTTATTATAGGGTTTTCCTAGTAGGTGACAGATTATGATATGCTATTAAACAGTTTATTATTGAATTTTTCATTTTTATCACCTTCGCTCTTTATACAATATTGATTCCAATGTTTAATATCTCTGTGAAACAACTGAGAAAATCTCAGTATCCAATCAATAGACAAAAACATGTAAACTTTATTCAAATGAGTAGTTAAAAAAGTTAAATAAAATGGATGTTTCTTAATAAGGTAGGAGGACATGAAATGAAGCCTAACATTCACGATGTGGCAAAAATAGCAGGTGTTTCATCAACAACAGTTTCCCGTGTATTAAATAACCGCGGTTACATAAGTGAAAAAACAAAAGAAAAGGTTTATAAAGCGATGGAAGAGATTAATTATTTTCCAAACGATTTAGCCCGTTCTCTATTTAATAAACGAACTAATTTAATAGGACTAATTATTCCAAATTCAAGTAACCCATTTTACGGTGAACTAGCCTTTCATATTGAAAGCATCTGCGCTTCATTAGGCTATAAATTGTTACTTTGTAACAGCTTAAACCGTATAGATAAAGAAGAAAAATATTTAGAAATGCTCATACGTAATCAGGTAGATGGAGTAGTCGTTGTGACATATAATCGAGGTATACTAAATTATGAGAAGCAGAATCTTTCTGTTGTAGCGATTGACCACTATTTATCGAAAAACATCCCTGTTGTTGGCTCTGACAATTATGGCGGAGGAAAACAAGCTACAGAATTATTATTAATGAAAGGTTGTCAGTATATTGTTCATATAAATGGACCAATTGAGCTTCAAACACCAGCAAACTTAAGAAGAATAGCGTATGAGGATGTTATGAAGGAACATGGTAGACTACCAATTACATATGAAGTTTCACCTCATCAAAATCATCAAGAAGTAATCTCTAAGCTTTTTGATGAACATCCAGAAGTAGATGGGATCTTTGCAAGTGATGATTTAATCGCGGCATCTGTTATAGCTGAATCTAAAAAACGGGGAAAGGATATACCAACGCAATTAAAAGTTGTCGGTTATGATGGAACAGAAGCCGTTCAAGTTATACTGCCAGAATTGACAACCATACAACAACCAATTGATTTAATTGCCAAGACAGCAATTGATATTTTATTAAAACAAATTGAAGGTGAATTTAACAATTTTCCGTTTGAGACCTATCTGCCTGTTAAACTTTTAGAAGGTGGAACGACTTAATTTATTGTATTTGTATGATGGTTTTGGAGGTGTCAAAACCGGTTTTGGTGCAAATACAAAGACGAATAGAAAAAAATTGTAGATTCACTCTAAATAGATAGTTATAAAAAAGAAACTGTATTACTTGAAGGGAGTCAGTTCACTTATTTTGTCTGAAAATGTGTACTTTTTCGAACAGGATAGACAGATCAAATTAATATTTTAACCCGTTAACGTTTTGAGTCTATTCTTAGCCTCGCCCTTTTTATATAGGAGTGGAGATAGTATAGTTTCATGGACACATTTTAGTTAAGTCCTTACTATGATTTTTGAGAGGATGTGTCCGTCTTGTATAGGTAAAAAATATAATAATGAATTCAAGTAGACTATAGTAGATCTTTATCACTTGGGTAATTCAGTCAAAGAATTAAGCGGCTAATATAGCGTATCAGAAGTTACCATTTATAAATGGGTTAAAGAATTTAATCCTATCGTTTTGGGGAAGAGTCCATGACTCCAAAGAAATGAAAAGCGGAAAATAAAATTGCTCCAACAGGCAAAGACCGAGGCTAGGAAAAAACTATGAATAAAGAGGAAAAGAAAAATAGAAGATGGGCAGCATTAATATTAAGTTAATTTTGAATGTATTGGCTTTTGTGTTAACCACATTTTCAGGTTAAAACGGGAGAGCAAACAAGGCTGCACCAGATTTTTTCCGTTTCGGGCAGCCTTGTTTGTTTATTCCCGACAGCCGGTAGTCGTCTGCCCGGCTTGTATAATAACGACACTCAGGTACCATCTAGATTAATAGTATCAGTATGTCCAAGATTTAGAGATTAATTGCTATTATTGAAGTTTTTGCACCAGAACCTCCGTGAATCATACGAAAGGTTTTCTTAGTTTTATAATTGCCCTATTAATTTATGGCTCTACCCTTAAAAACGGGAATTTGTCTAAAATTCTGGTTAATTAAATAACTGCCTTGTCATATCTCCTTTTATATTCTGGATGAGGATATCATACAGCTTAGTTTAATCAAAACCTCATTTACTTATGATATGGTTCACCACCATTAACCTTAAACTCAAACGCAATTTTTAGAAAAATACGATTCTTAATAAATCGATCACTTGAATTAGCAATTAATAGAATCCCAAATAGAACTAGGACACTATAAAATAAGAAAGTATTCATATACATTTAACCTCAACTTTATAGGGATTTTACATATTCGTATGGATTTGTTTTCCCGAATATATAGAATCGCTTTCCTTTTTTATTATAAGATTTGAATCACTCCTGCCCCTTTAGTTGCATAAAGAAAAAGAGGCAGCCCCGATTTCAGCTAACGTTAAATTGAATAAAAGCTTAAAATTCCAATTATCATAGCGATTATAAGAATTGATACTAAACCAATAAGTGTTTTCTTCCAAGTTTTCATTTAATCACCTACTATATTCAAAATTTAAAAAGATACCATCGCTAAACCAACTCTAATAATCATTGAATAATCAAAAATATCTTTAACGCCCTACCGCCTGCAATAGATGTAGTAGATAAGCATAACAATGAAACAGTTTTATTCTTCATAGTCCTCACTATCCCAATAGATATTACCAAAAAATTAAATGAATTGTTGAACTAACCTGCCCCTTTAGTTCCATAAGAAAAGGAGCTGCTGATCAGCTCCGGTAATGAAGTAAAGCATCCGATAGTTAAAGAAAGACATACCTAATGAATGAATTTCCAGTTGTAAAAATGAGTAATACACCACTACCGATGAAAACAATCCGCCAGAACCAATAACTACCTATAAAAGGTAAAATATCGATTTTTCCTTCTTCAACTTCCTTTATACCCTTATACAACCACTTGTACTGAAACAAACCAATCCATAGAAAAATAACTCCCGTTACAAAAACAGATGAACCACCTATCATTTCCTCCATTCCATCGAACTCCCTTTTTCATCCTACCATTATCTTAGTATATATTACTCTTCAACAAATCTTCCCCTATTGTTGCATAAAATCGAGTAGGAGGAGGCGCCTAGCCTCCGACCTCTCACACCACCGTACGTACCGTTCGGTATACGGCGGTTCAGTTTAAGTCTGACGCAGT